>CAYQBT010000032.1:0-10667 GCA_964415775.1 uncultured Lachnospiraceae bacterium | reverse complement strand
AAAATGTGGGAGAGGTAGGTCGGTGTATATCCAAGCTCTGCGGCAAGATCGGCAAGCGTGATCGGCTCGCGGAAATGTGCATTGCAGGCTTCGATCATGCGGCTCGGCAGGCTTTTTTCGTGATTCCTTTGCGGTAATAGCTGGAGTTGCGGCAAGAGCTTGCTCAGCAGAATGGCGATATATCCCTGTGCCGCACCGATTGCATAGGGGAAACTTTTGTTTTTACGGGCTTCAAATGCTTTTTGAAACAGCTCCTCGATCTCTTTTGTCACCGCGCCCCGCAGGATCGGACATTCGGGGATCCTATTGGCAAAAACCTCTTCAAACCCCGCGATCTCACCCGGAAACAGCAGGGCATAGTTTTCCACTGCGCCGCACGGCTCGCCGTATGCGTGGATCTGCTCCGGAAAGACAAACAGGATGTCGCCTGCCTGCAGCGTGTATTCGGTGAAATCCACGCTGCAGGTCGAGGATCCCTTTGGAATATAGATGATTTCTACATAGGAGTGCATATGTTGTGGGAATGCACCGAGCCGCTGCCTGTGCCAGATATGAAAGCTCTGCCACCTTGTTTCATATCGGATTGCCATTTTGTCCTCCATCAACACAAGAATTGTCTGCAATTTCGATTGATTTTACTTGTATTATAGCATATTTTTGCTATAATACAAGTAGAAAAAACATTTTAGGAGGCTTTTATGAACGCTAAACGTATTTTGTGTGCAATTCTCACCGTGTTATTGCTTAGCAGTGCTTTGTCGATTCTCGGCAGTGCGTACACCGTTTCGGACGGTCCTGCTATTTCCTACACGGCGGCAAAAGAGAGCATGGTCCTACTCAAAAATGAGGACAAAGCCCTGCCGCTGACAAAAGCGGACAAGATTGCCATTTTCGGCGAAGGGCAGGTGTTTACAAACGGTAAACACGGCGGCTTCTTTTTGATGGGACGCGGCAGTGGCTACTTTACGGTGACTGAAACGCCGCAAAGCCCTTGCGACATCCTGACTTCCTATGTATCTGAAGGTAAGCTCGGTGGCGTGTACACCGCCCTTTCCGCTTTGTATAAATCGGCGGCAATAGCGGCGGGCAAGGAGACCGACTTTTCCTATGCGCCGAAGGATGCGGAATACACCGCGGCGGCAGCCTATGCAAACAAGGCGATCTATATCGTCAACCGCACGGCAGCCGAGGGCGCGGATACCCCTGCGTCTGATTTCGGGCTGACCGAGAAAGAGAAAAGCGAACTGCAAAAGGTATGTGCCGCATTCGCCGGCAAGCCGGTCATCGTGGTTCTCAACAGCGGACTGATGATCAACTGCGGCTTCGCGCTTGGCAGAGAAGAGGGCATCTATGCCGATGCGGTGATCACTGCGCCTTACATGGGCGTGCGCGGCGTGCAGGTGCTCTGCGAAACGCTGATCGGCGACATCAACCCTTCGGGCAAGACGGTAGATACCTATGCGAAAAAGCTTACCGATTATCCGAGTTACAGGGGATTCAACGAGAGCTCGACGTACTCTACATATTACGAGGATATCTACGTTGGATACCGGTATTTTGAGACCTTCGATGTGGATGTAGATTATCCCTTCGGCTACGGACTTTCCTATACCACCTTTGCTCTTTCAGACGTTGCTTATAAGGAGACCGGCGACGAGATCACCGTCAGCGTCAAGGTCACCAACACCGGAACCGTCAGCGGAAAGGAGAGCGTACAGCTTTACTTCGGCGCACCGCAAAAGGGAACGGGCGGTGCAAAGCTTTCCAAAGCGGCAAAGGAGCTCTGCGGCTTTGCAAAGACCAAGCTGCTTGCGCCCGGTGAAAGCGAAGTGCTCACCATGTCCTTCGAAATTGATACGATGGCATCCTACGATGACCTCGGTACGACCGGACATAAGTCTGCGTATGTACTGGAGGCAGGCGAATATACCGTTTATGTCGGGCAGTCGGTAAAAGACACGGTCGTTGCCGGCAAGCATACCGAAAAGACCTTGCGCGTGACCGAGCAGCTTTCGATGCTTTGCGAGCCGATCCGGCGTTTTCAGCGCAAGACGTTCGACGGTACGGAGACGGTCGGTGAGGAGACTGCGGCAAACACGGATATTTTGCACAAAGCCAAAGAAATGCAGCAGATCACGCCTGCAGAGCCCTACAAGTTCTCTGAGGTGTTAAGCGGCAGAATCACGATGGAGACTTTCCTTGCGCAAATGACGACCGATGAACTCTGCGAGATCGCGGTCATGACGCGTGCGCTTGGCGTATCGGCGGGTACGGGTGCGTGGGGTGCCTCTGTGGAGGTGGCAGAGAAATACGGTATTCCGGTTGCCGATACGGCAGACGGACCTGCCGGACTGCGTATTTCCACCAAGGGCACGGGTATTCCCGGAGCGACTGCGCTTGCCTGCACGTGGAATCTTGACCTGATCCGACCGCTCGGCGACATGGTCGGCAGAGAAGCGCTGGAGAGCGGCGTGGACGTATGGCTTGCGCCCGGCGTCAATATCCACCGCTATCCTCTCTGCGGCAGAAACTTCGAATACTTCTCTGAGGATCCCTATCTCACGGGCGTAATGGCTGCGGAGATGATCAAAGGTGTGGAAGCGCACGGCGTTGCGACTGCGATCAAGCACTTTGTTGCCAATGAAAAGGAACTCAAGCGCAACAGCATGGATTCGATCCTGTCCGAGCGCGCACTGCGCGAGATCTACCTCGTACCGTTTGAAATGGGCGTCGAGGCAGGCTGTAGCGCGGTTATGACCTCCTACAACTTCCTCAACGGCACAGAAACCTCCGAAAATGCCGAGCTCATGCGCGGTATTCTGCGCGGCGAATGGGGCTTTACGGGTGTGATCACCACCGACTGGACAAACAATTCCAATCTGGTGAATGAGATCCGTGCCGGCAGCAATGTTAAGTCCTCCTCCGATCTGACGAATTTAAGCACGTCGCTTCTGAAAGTTATGGCAAAGAACGGCACGACTGTTCCGCGCTCATTGCTGATTGAAAACGCAACCTATATGCTGAACCTGATCGCAAGACTGCCGGACGGCGTTCGTCTTGCCGATCCTGTCGTCACCACCGTGAGCGCAAGCGGCGATACCGTTTTTCAGGCGGAGGACTTTACCGTGAAGCACGGCTATGCGCGCCCTGAAAAGAGCGGCGCGATCACGCTGATGTCCTATACCAGCGCTACGGCAGACTATATTCCGTGGCTGGAGTATACGCTGGATGTTGCCGATGCGGGCAGGTATCTGCTCTCCGTGCAGATGGCAAACAGCCCCGGAAGCAATGCGATTGACGATGCACTGCATGTGTATGTCAACGGCGTGGAGCAGGATGTCAACTATACCGCCGCCTCCACGGGAAGCTGGTCGAAGACCATGCAGCAGGAGATCGGTACGGTCAGCCT
This sequence comes from uncultured Lachnospiraceae bacterium, assembly GCA_964415775.1. Taxonomy (GTDB): domain Bacteria; phylum Bacillota; class Clostridia; order Oscillospirales; family CAG-272; genus UMGS902. Next base: position 7,258 of record CAYQBT010000032.1, on the reverse strand, counting down.
GCCGCAGGGCAGAGTGACCTTGAAGATCAAAGCTGCCGAAAACCGCGCCTGCGGCAACTTTGATTACTTTACGCTGCAGCCGCTTACGATTGTTGCTCCCGACGTCGAACTCAAAATGACGCTCGGTAAGACCGATTACACGGTAAACGGCGAGAAAAAGACCATGGATGTTGCGCCGATCATCCGCAACGATCGCACCATGCTGCCCGTTCGCTATGTGGCAGAGGTACTCGGTGCCGAGATCCTGTGGGACGGTGCAACCTCGACCGCAACGCTGAAGACCGCTGATACCGAGATCAAGATCATGGTTGGCGCAACGGTAGCAAATGTCAATGGCAAGAGCGTCACGCTCGATTCCCCCGCATTCATTGAAAGCAGTCGTACATATATGCCTGTCCGCTTTGTGGCAGAGGCACTCGGTGCTGTTGTCGCTTGGGACGGTGCAACCTCTACGGCAACGATCACGAAGTAAATGAAGGAGAGAACGTAATGGAACAGAAGATCAAAGCGCTCATAGAGCAGATGACAATTGAAGAAAAAATAGCATTTTGTTCGGGACATGATGCATGGCACGCCGAGTTCCTTGCAAGACTGGATATCCCCGAAATCATGATGTGTGACGGACCGCACGGTCTGCGCAAGCGCGATAAGGATGAAAACGGAGAGTATTATACGGTAAAGGCTACCTGTTTTCCGCCCGCGTGCGCCATGGCGAATTCCTGGGATCCTGCACTTGCCGCTTATGTTGGCAAGTATATCGGCGAGGAGTGCAGAGCAGAGCAGGTCTCCATTCTGCTCGGTCCGGGTATGAATATCAAGCGTTCGCCTACCTGTGGTCGCAATTTTGAATACTATTCCGAGGATCCTTATCTTTCGGGCAAGGTTGCCGCGGGCTTTATCCGCGGACTGCAGGGAGAGGGCGTTGCCGCGTGTGCAAAGCATTTTGCCGTGAACAATCAGGAAACGCGTCGCTTCTCCACGAGTGCAAACCTTTCCGAGCGCGCATTGCATGAGATCTATCTGCCCTCCTTTGAGACCGCGGTGAAAGAGGGGAAGGTGCAGACCGTAATGACCTCTTATAACCGCGTGAACGGACAGTATGCCAATGAAAATGCATATCTTTTGAACGATCTTCTGCGCGATACGTGGGGCTTTGACGGCTATGTGATGAGTGACTGGAATGCAATAAGTGACCGCGTAGCGTCCTACAAGGCGGGCAACGATGTCGAGATGCCTCCGTCGCACGGCATCCGCGATGCAGAGGTGATGGCGGCATATAAAAACGGAGAGATCACCATGGAGGAGATCGATGCTTCGGTTGCAAATGTTCTTCGCGTGATCTTCCGCCACTTGCCGAAGGCAGAAAAAACGACCTTCTCTGCGGACGAGCATCATTTACTTGCCGCAAAAGCGGCAGAGGAGTGCATGGTGCTTCTCAAGAATGACGGCAATGTTCTTCCGCTGGATGGCGGAAAGCCCTTGGCAGTTATCGGCGGCTTTGCCAAGAAGCCGCGCTTCCAGGGCGGCGGCTCCAGCCATGTTGAACCGCTCCGCGTGGATGATATTACCGAGTTTATTTCGGCTGAAAACGGCTGCGAAATTACATATGCGGCAGGTTATGATGAAAAGCATACCACAACGCCCGAGCTGATCGCCGAGGCGGTGGAAGCGGCGAAAACGTGTGGCAGAGCCGTGATTTTTGCAGGTATGCCCGACTCGTATGAGACCGAGGGACGCGATCGCAAACACATGAAGCTGCCGCCTGCACATAACGAGCTGATCGAGGCTGTTTGTGCCGCTTGTGAAAACGTAGTTGTTGTACTCATGGCAGGTAGCCCGAACGAGCTCCCGTGGATCGGAAAGGTTTCCGCACTTTTGCACGCATACCTCGGCGGACAGGCGCTGGGCAGTGCGGTTGCGAAGATTCTGTTCGGAAAGGTCAATCCGTCGGGTAAGCTTGCAGAGACACACCCGATTCGCTTTGAAGACAATCCGGCATATTTGAATTTTCCCGGCGACGGAGACGAGTGCTTCTACGGTGAGGATATCTACGTAGGGTATCGCTGGTACGATAAGCGAAAGATGGATGTGCTTTTCCCGTTTGGACACGGACTTTCCTATACCGAGTTTGCGTATACGTCCATGAAAGCCGAGGGCAGTACGGTCACCGTGACGGTAAAGAATACCGGTGAGCGAGCAGGAAAAGAGGTTGTACAGCTCTACGCGTCTGCTTGCCCGCATCCGGTAACCGCCACGTATATCGGTGAAAGTGCATACGGCTTTGGAAGACCTGTACGCTGGCTTGCCGGCTTTGAGAAGATCGAACTGGCTCCGGGTGAAGAGAAAGAAGTTGTATTTACGCTTAGCGACCGTGCATTCTCTGTATATGACGTAAAGGCCAAGGACTATCGCGTGATCGGCGGCGAGTATGTGCTCAGCGCTGCAGCGTCAAGCCGTGATATCCGTAAGACCTGCGTGATCAGCGTAGAAGAGGATACCCGTTTCGTGCCGCAGCTCACAAAGAATACCGTATTTGAAGAGATCTTCTTAGACAAGCGCTATCCCAAGGCGATTATCAACGAGTTTGTAAAGACTGTGATGCCGAATGCCGAGGTCGATAGCGGAGAGGGACTCAACTTTGATGCGATGCGCAGACAAAACGGAAGTGTCTTCCGCCAAAAGATCTCTGCAGTTGCAAGTGCCGATGATCCCATGGCACTGGAAAGACTGATTGAGCAAACCAATGCAAAGATCAGAGAGTATTATTGCAAGTAACAGGCATCTGTGTATTTCCTTCTTTGGAAAAAAGAAGAAAAGGGATTGACAAATGGATAAAATCTGTGATAATGTGGATATAGGCAAATTTTCCGGATTGAAAAGGAGACTTGAAAATGAAAAAAATCCTTACACTTTTTCTGACGACTTGCCTGTGTTTTCCGCTTATGCTGACCGCATCGGCAGAGACCCTGAACGGCACCAAGGTGCGCGACGTAGCCGACCCTTGGCTGTTTAAGCACAATGGTAACTATTATTTGACGCAGACCGGATCCACGAATGTTATCGTTCTTGAGTCCCCCACGATTTCGGGGCTTGCCTCTCTGAAGTCCGGTGACTACATTGCCTATGACGCAAAAAAGGACCCCACCTTCGTAGAGATGTACGGTGCAAACGGCAAGGTCGCCGGTACCTGGTCTCCTGAGATCCACTATTTCAGCGAGGAGGCGGCTCCCGGCAATGCTGGCTGGTATATGTTTGTTGCACTTCGCAACAGCAATCCGAGCGGAGACTCCCGAGAAGTGAAGCCAGTGGTGCTGAAGTCTACCACAGACAGCCCGCGAGGACCGTACGGACATCCGATTACCGGCGAGGTCAACCGTTCCCAGCGTCTGCTCAAGGCGGACGGCACTCCCTATGATGAGTGGGGTATCGGCGTGAGCACGCTGATCCTCAAAGAGGGCGAGTACAAGGGTATCTATCTCACCTTTGTAACCGAGACCGGTCGCGGACAGTCGGGAAAAGACGGATTGTTCTATCAATCCATCATGATCGCAAAGATGCTGAACCCTTGGACGCTCGGTAGCGTGCCGAGCGTGGTGACCACCCCCACGCAGCAGTGGGAGTTTGAGGGCTCCTCCGAGACGCATCCGCGTGTCGTGGAGGGCGCAACGGCAGTCTACGGTACGCGCGGTGATGTGTATATCACCTATTGCGGCAGCGGCTATTGGTCGACCTATGGTATCGGGCAGATCACCTGGAACGGCGGCGATCCTTTAAAGACCGAGTCCTGGGTAAAACTGCCGGAGCTCCCGAATAAAGAACTGAAAACCTTCAATCCTTTGTTCCGTTCCCGCCAGATCCACGGTATCTACGGCGCGGGACACGCATCCTTTATGACGGACGGCAACGGCAACGGTTTCATGTGCTATCACGCATACCCGTATGAAAACGGTCAAAAATCGAGCAGTCGTTCTGCCTACATAGAACCGTACTATATTGATTATACGCAGTGGAATGGCACATCCTATGGTGTCATTCGTATGGGTGCAACGGACAACCGTACTGCGGCAAATCCGAAAACCACCACCGTAGAGATCGAGATCAACGGAACCGAGCTTGGCACAGCTGCATTGACGGCTGCCGGAGAAAACGGCGTGACGCTGACGCTTCGTGCAGATAACGCCAAGGGCTATGCGCTCTACCGTAGTACCGACGGAAAGAACTTCGCGTATTATGCGGACGTTACCGAAAACACCTATACCGACAGCAAGGTCACAGAGGGGGAGACCTACTATTACCGTGCGTACAGCTACCGCGAGGAGGAACTTGGAAAACCCTCTGAGATCGTATCGGCTGTTGCCTCCGGTTCGGGCTATGTCGAGCTCAAGATGACGCTCGGCAAGACCGAGTACACTGTAAACGGTGAGACCAAGACCATGGACGTTGCTCCGATCATCCGCAACGATCGCACCATGCTTCCCGTACGCTATGTTGGAGAGGCGCTCGGCGCAGAGATCGGTTGGGATGGCGCAACCTCTACCGCAACTCTCAAGACGGCAGATACCGAGATCAAGATCACGGTTGGCGCGGCTGAGGCACTTGTAAACGGCAAGGCAGTTCCGCTGGATTCTCCCGCATTTATCGAAAGCAGCCGCACCTACATGCCGGTACGCTTTGTTGCTGAGACTCTCGGCGGGGCGGTAGCTTGGGATGCTGCAACCTCCACCGCAACCATTACGAAATAACCGAAAAAGGGACGACTCGTTCGTCCCTTTTTTCATGAACCCTATTGACAAACCGAACCGGCTGTGCTATATTGAATGCGAATGATAGAGGCGCGATGTTTATGAGTAGCGTATGCCAGACGGGTTCGGCACCGGCAACGTGAAAGGAAAGATCGCCGAAGCGGTCGGATCGCCGAACGGTCAGATGCGCTGGGACGTATCAGAATATGATGCGGACTGTCACCGCAAGGTGGAGAGCTGTCGTTGGTTTTACCATGTCACTTTTCTATGCGGTGGAAATGTGCCATGGCTTTTTTATTGCTTTCGGGCAACAAAATAGAATTTTATTTACACTATAAGGAGTAACGATTATGAAGACATTTACCAGAATTTTGGCGCTTGCGCTCTGTGCGGCAATGCTTTTTGCATTCACCGCTTGCGGTTCAAATAAGGGTACCGGCGTTATGGACACCAAAGTGTTCCGCGTTGCTATGGAGTGCGCATACGCTCCCTACAACTGGGCACAGGAGACCGATGCAAACGGCGCTGTAAAGATCGCAGATTCCAACCTCTATGCGTACGGCTATGATGTTATCATCGCTAAGAAAATTGCAGAAGCAAACGGCTGGGATCTTGAGATCGTTAAGCTCGACTGGGATTCGCTGATTCCCGCTCTGCAGGCAGGCACGGTTGACGCGGTTATCGCAGGTCAGTCCATCACCTCCGACCGCTTAAAGCAGGTCGATTTCTCCGATCCCTACTACTATGCAACCATCGTAACGCTTGTAAAAGAGGGCGGCAAGTATGCGTCTGCAACCTCTGTTGCAGATCTGAAGGGTGCAGTCGGCACTTCGCAGCTCGGTACCATCTGGTACGACAACTGCCTCGGCCAGATCCCGGACGTAGATATGAAGCCTGCACAGGAGACTGCTCCCGCAATGCTCGTAGCACTCGAAGCAGGCACCGTTGACGTTGTTGTTACCGACCGTCCCACCGGCGCGGCAGCACTCGTTGCGTATGACAGCTTCAAGATGCTCGACTTCTACGGCACCGACGGTGACTATGAGGTTTCCGACGAGGATATCAACATCGGTATCTCGGTACAGAAGGGCAACAGCGCAGTTCTCGAAGCGATCAACAAGGTTCTTGCAACCATGACCACCGAGGATTACGACAAGCTGATGAACGACGCGATCGCTGTTCAGCCGCTTTCTGAATAAGTTTACATACTGCCAAGATGACGGGTGGAAACCCGTCATCTTGTAATGTTTTTTGAAGGAGTTGAACCTCTTGCCATCCTTTTTTGAGAATATAGTGGAGTTGCTTGACCGCTATGGCATGACCTATCTGACCGGCGCCGGCACCACGCTGCTGATTTCGCTTGTCGGCACCTTTTTCGGCTGTGTGATCGGCTTCCTCGTCGGTATCGTGCAGACGATCCCCGTGGATAAAAAGCGCGATTCCATCCTGAAACGCATTGTTCTTGCCATCGTCCGCGCGATCTTACGCGCCTATGTCGAGGTATTCCGCGGCACACCGATGATCGTGCAAGCAGTATTTATTTACTACGGCGCACGCATGGTATTTAGCATCAATATGGACATGTGGACGGCGGCGTTCTTCATCGTATCGATCAACACCGGCGCATACATGGCAGAGACCGTGCGCGGCGGTATCATGTCGATCGACATCGGGCAGACTGAGGGCGCAAAGGCAATCGGTATGAACCACGTGCAGACCATGCTGCATGTTATCCTGCCGCAGACCTTCCGCGTCATCATTCCGCAGATCGGCAATAACTTTATCATCAACATCAAGGATACCTCGGTGCTGTCGGTAATTTCGATTACCGATCTGTTCTTCGTACATAAGAGCGCCGCAGGTGCTTTGTATACCTTCTTTGAGTCGGCAACCATCGTTATGGTGATCTATCTTACGATGACTATGGTTACCTCGGTATTGCTCCGACTGCTCGAGAAGAAGCTCGGTGACAATGCGAGCTACGACCTTGCAACCAAGGATACACTGGCACTCACCAGCGGCACCTATAATTTTCCGGAGAAAAAGAAAACAAAGGAGGACTTCCGATGAGCGAATCTATTTTGCAGATACAGCATCTTTCCAAGTCCTTCGGCGCGCATGAGGTATTGAAGGACATTGATTTTCATGTCTGCCCCGGCGATGTCACCACCATTATCGGTGCATCCGGCTCGGGCAAGTCCACGTTGTTGCGTTGCATCAATCTTTTGGAGGAGCCTACCTCGGGCGAGATCTTATACCATGACAAGGACATTACCGACAAAAGCATGAATCCGGCGGCATACCGCTCCAAGGTCGGTATGGTGTTCCAATCCTTTAACCTGTTCAACAACATGACTGTGTTGCAGAACTGCATGATCGGGCAGACAAGGGTGTTAAAGCGCTCCAAGGAAGAGGCAGAGGAAAACGCCATGACGTTCTTGACGCAGGTTGGCATGGATCCGTACATTCACGCAAAGCCCGCACAACTTTCGGGCGGCATGAAGCAGCGTGTAGCG
>CAYQBT010000031.1:0-10853 GCA_964415775.1 uncultured Lachnospiraceae bacterium | reverse complement strand
CATAACGATCTTTTCCATGGACGCTGCAACCGTCAGCTCAAGATCGCTGACCTTGCGCTCTTCCAGCGTGGGGTTGATGACCGGCTTGCCGTCTACCATGCCCACAAATACGCCGCCGATCGGGCCGTTCCACGGGATGTCCGAGATGGACAGCGCGATGGATGCACCGATCATACCTGCGATCTCGTGCGAGCAGTCGGGATCTACTGCCATAACGGTCAGCGAGATCGAAACGTCGTTACGCAGATCCTTGGGGAACAGGGGACGGATGGGGCGGTCGATCACGCGGGAGGTGAGGATCGCCTTTTCACCGGGACGGCCCTCTCTCTTAAGGAAGCCGCCGGGGATCTTGCCTGCTGCATACATTCTCTCCTCAAAGTCTACCGAAAGCGGCAAAAAGTCGATGCCGTCACGGGGCTTCTCGGATGCGGTTGCACACGCCAGCACTACGGTCTCGCCGTAGCGAACGAGGCAGGAGCCGTTTGCAAGACCTGCAAGCTTGCCGGTTTCGATCACAAGCGGTCTGCCTGCGAGGGTGTACTCAAAAACCTTGTAGTTTTCAAACATTTTCATTTCCTCCAATTTCAAATTTCTTGGCGGAACGGTTTAGCACTTAAATACACCGTTTTTACAGCAAAACAGCATATTTAACTGCTAATCCTACCGCCTTTTTCTTGATTTTTGTTTGTGCTGTTATAGAGAACAAACCGAAGCCACGCCGTGACTTCGGTTTGATTTCTAACGAAAATTACTTGCGGAGACCGAGCTTCTCAACGATTGCACGATAGCGCTCGATGTCCTTCTTCTGCAGGTAGTTCAAAAGGTTTCTTCTGTTACCGATCATCTTGAACATACCTCTGCGGCTGTGGTGATCCTTGGGGTTTGCCTTGAGGTGCTCGGTGAGGTCGTTGATTCTCTTGGAGAGAATAGCGATCTGTACCTCGGGCGAACCGGTGTCACCCTCGTGGGTTGCATAGGTGGTAATGATTTCCTGCTTCTTGTCCTTCATCAACATGATAAATTCCTTTCCGAAAGCGCGAAAGGACGCTTTCACCTTGTAAAATATTTACCGAAAACTAAGCGAAGGTCGGTGAAAATGTACCTTGCGGCACGGTTGTCCGTTCGCCGAGTTATGGCATTAGCGTCGATAAGTATACCACAAAGTTTTCTATTTGTAAAGAGTTTTTTCAAATTTTTCTTTTTTTGCTGTTTGCCCTGTAAACAGCGTGACGATTCCGGTCAGAATCAGTACGAGCGCAAAGACCGTGCGCAGCGTACCACCGCTCATATTCTGCGCAAGATATGCGCCGCCGCCACAGCCGACACTGCCGACAAAACAGACGTAGGCAAGGCGGCGAAAGGGCAAAGGATGCGTCCTTGCATGCAGTAAGAGCGCCGCGGCGGTGGCAAAGATAAAAAAGTGCAGATTGAGCCCCTGTGCCGCGATCTGCGGCACACCGGCAAGCATCGTCAGATAGACGATAAACAGTCCGCCGCTGCCAACGCCCATGCCGGCGAGCATGGCGACAAGAAAAGCTGCAGTTGTCATAGCGTCCTCCTATCTACGCACCAGCATCAGGATTCCGCCGACAATGATCACGACCGAAAAGATCCTTTTCATCGTGCGGGTGGGGATGCGGCGCAAGAGAAGCGCACCGATAAGCCCGCCCGCGGCGGCAGGAATCCCCACGCGCAGAATGTCCCCCACGGTGAGCGCCGCGTTCCCCCTATAGAAAAAGAGCGAGACCAGACAGAAAAACATCACCGCCGTGGAGGAAAGGATCAGATTTTCCTTGGCACCCCTGCCGTAGAGCGCACCAAGGGTGAAATAGAGAATAATGCCCCCGCCCGCGCCGAGCAGTCCGTTTAAAAAGCCGGCGCCAATCGCACCGAGGGCAAGAAGTACAAGCTCCCGCCGTTTGGCAGTTTGCTCCATGTGTCCGTTTTCTCCTTTTGTAAAATAGTTTCCGTATATTAAATTAACATTCATCTATAAATAAATACTTGAAATCGGTACAGAATTTTGATATTATATATAGTAGGATATTTTGCCCTTTCGGGCATGACGATAAAAAAGGAGCCAAATCATGGCAGAAAAGAAAAAGCAGACGAAAAACAGCAAAAGCGAGGCAAAAACGCCCGTTAAAGCACCCGCTAAAAAAAGCAGTGCCCCCAAAAAAGAACAAAAGAAGGCGGCTCCCGTGATCAAGGAGCGCGTCAAGCGCGATGAGAACTCGATTCTGCACCGCTTTTTACCCTATGTGTTCGTAGTATGCGCAGTTTTGCTCGGCGTATGCTTTATTTTCCATGACGGCGCGGTCGGCAAGGCGATCTATGACATTTTCTTCGGTCTCTTCGGTCTTGTCAGCGTGCTTCTGCCCTTTTTGCTCGGCTACTTCGCCGCATATTGGCGCAAATGGGTGGCAGAGGATCAGCATGTACTCAAATGCATCTTTGCCGCGATCTGTATCATCTTCGGCGGCGCGCTCGTGCAGATCATCCTGATCGCAACCGCAGGCAGTGTGCCTGACAATTACCTCAGTTTTCAGCTTCTGTACGCCAACGGACTGCAGTTTGTCGGCGGCGGTGCCGTCGGCGGCGCGGTCGGCATCTTAGTGTATAAGGCATTTGCCTCTGCCGCAGGTATCATCCTGACAAGTGCAGTCATTCTGATCTTCGGCTTCTTTCTCTTTGGTATCACGCCGAAGGATATATGGATCAACTTAAAATACTCGATCAAAATGCATCATGAGCGCCGCCTTGCCGCAGAGGCAAAAGCGCGCACCGAGCGCGAATTTGAATACGACAGCTACGGCGATCCCGATGACACACCGGTTCCGCCCGAGATGCAGGAGCCATTCGACAGCCGCAAGCCCTACGAAACGGCTGTGCCTAAGGCAGATTTTGATATGAACTTCTCGGACGGCGAATTTGCGACCGCCGAACAGCCCTCCCCCTCAGAGCTGCCTTTGGTACCCCCGACGCTCCCTGAGGAAGAGGAGCCCGAGCGCGGCGGCGTGCGCATGGACGAACAGCTTGCCAACAAGAAGTCGGTCTACAACCAATACGGCGAGATCGATCTCGGTGCGATCTTTACCGAGGAAAAGCCCGCCGAGCCGATCGAATACGGCATGGAGGATGAGGAACCGGAGGCCGGCGGCGTAGACATCGGCGATGCCCTTGCGGGCGAAGAGACCGGTACGCTGACCGTGACCACCGCAGAGGTCAAGACCACGACACCGCCCCCCGCAAAGCCGAAGCCCGCGGTGCCCGCATACCGCTTCCCGCCGATCTCCCTGCTGTCTCCCCCCGAAAAGAAGAAAAACGAGGATGTCGGCGCCGAACTCAGACAGAATGCGCAAAAGCTGGTCGAAACGCTGAGATCCTTCCATGTCAACGTCTCGGTTTCGAGCGTTTCCCGCGGCCCCACGATCACCCGCTATGAGCTGATCCCCGAGGCAGGCACGCGCGTGCGCTCGATCGCAAACCTCGTGGACGATATTTCGCTTTCGCTGGCGACCTCGGGTATCCGAATCGAAGCGCCGATCCCCGGCAAAGCCGCTGTCGGCATCGAGGTGCCGAACAAGTCGGTTGCGACCGTCACCCTGCGTGAGCTGATCGAGAATAAGGCATTCTCCGAGGCAAAGAGCAAGCTTGCAGTATGTCTTGGCAAGGACGTCGGCGGCACGCCGATCGTCTTTGACATCGCAAAAATGCCCCACCTCCTGATCGCGGGCGCTACCGGTATGGGTAAGTCGGTCTGCATCAACTCGCTCATCACCAGCATCCTCTACAAGGCAACCCCCGAAGAGGTCAAGCTGATCCTGATCGACCCGAAAAAGGTCGAGTTCAATATCTACAACGGCATCCCGCACCTACAGATCCCCGTGGTCAGCGAGCCGAAAAAGGCGGCAGGCGCACTCCACTGGGCAGTAACCGAAATGGAGCGCCGCTATGAGCTGATCGAGGAGGTCGGTGCACGCAAGATCGAGCCGTATAACGAGATCGCAAGGGAGCGCGGACTCGAAGTCCTGCCCTACACCGTCATCATCATCGACGAGCTTGCCGACCTCATGATGACCGCGCCGGACGCGGTCGAGGATTCGATCTGCCGTCTGGCACAAAAGGCGCGCGCCGCCGGCATGCACATCATCATCGGTACACAGCGTCCCTCGGTCGATGTCATTACAGGCTTGATCAAGGCAAATATCCCCTCGCGCATCGCGTTTACGGTGGCTTCGCAGGTAGACTCGCGTACCATCATTGATATTGCGGGTGCAGAAAAGCTGATCGGCCGCGGCGATATGCTCTATTACCCTGTCGGACTTTCCAAGCCGATGCGTGCGCAGGGCGCATTCGTCAGCGAGGACGAGGTCGAAAAGATCACTGCCTACGTCAAGCAGAGCGTGGGCGAGACCGAATATGACAGCGACATTCTGGAAAGCATTGAGCGCGAGGCACAGGCAATCGGGCAGAGCGGCAAAAAGGGAGGCGGCGACCCGATGGCAGACGACGGTGCAGGCGATCCCAAGCTGCGCGACGCCCTCGAAATTGCAACCGATCTCGGCAAGATCTCCACTTCGTTGCTCCAGCGCAAGCTGTCGATCGGCTACGGCCGCGCGGCAAAGATCATCGACATTATGGAATCCCGCGGCTTTGTCAGCGCCCCTGACGGGCAGAAGCCCCGCGAGGTGCTGATCTCCAAAACGCAATTCAGAGAAATGGTCGTGAACAACGACGAAAGGATCAACTAATGGCTATTCTCATCTCGATAGACGGTCTGGACGGCAGCGGCAAGGGCACGCAGAGTGATCTGCTTGCCGCAAGACTTACCGCCGCGGGCAAGCGCGTCAAGATCGTCAGCTTCCCCATGTACGGAAACGACTCCTGCTTTGCCGTGGAAAAATACCTCGGCGGCGGACTTGGCGGCAGTCCCTCCGACACCAACGCCTATGCCGCGTCCACCTTTTTTGCGGTAGACCGCTATATCAGTTACCGCACGGTATGGGGAAACGATGTGGCGGAGTGCGACTACATCATCTTCAACCGCTATGTCAGCGCAAACGCGGTGCATCAGCTCTCCAAGCTCCCGAAAGAGGAGTGGGAAGCCTTTCTCTCCTGGCTGTGGGACTACGAATTTGACAAGCTCGGCCTGCCAAAGCCGAATAAGACACTTTATCTGCTCCTGCCGCCCGAGGTCTCGATGCGCCTTGTCGATAAGCGCGGCGAAAAAAAGGACATTCACGAACTGGACGGTGAATATATGCGCCGTTGCTACGAGGCAGGCAGATATGCCGCTGAGCGGCTTGGCTTTACCGTAGTGGATTGCTGTGAAAACGGCACGATCCGCACGAGAGAGTCGATTGCAGACGAGATCTATACCGCCGTATGTGCGCCGTAATCGAAGTTTTTACAGTCGGCAAGGATCTGAACACCGACCGGGCATTTGCATTGCACAATGCCTGCTTCGGCGACCACCGTGTATGGTTTGATGCGTTTCTCGAAGCGGCGGAGGGACAGACCTACCTTGCCGCCATGCAGGACGGCAAGCTTTGTGGGGGGCTGTTCTTGCTTGATACGGTTCTGTTTGCAGACAGCAAAGCATACAGCGGCAAGTATGTGTATGCACTCGGTGTGCTTCCCGCGTATCGCGGGCAAGGCGTCGCACGGATGCTGCTCGAAAAGGCGAAAGCGTTTTCCACCGACTTTACGCTGATCTGCGCCGCAGATAAAAAGCTTGCAAAAACCTATGAAAAATACGGCTTTGCCCGCTATATCGGCGGCACGGTACAGGCAGGCGCAGCGGAAGGTGTGTCTATGGACACCTCCGCGTACCAAACGCCCTGCACCTATGCCGATGCAACACAATGCGGCGGTGTGTATTTAAATGAAAGGTTGTTTGCATTTGCGCTCAGCGAATGCGGTGCAAGCCTGTATACCGATGGTACGCGTATGATCGCCAAAGCAAAAAACGGCGTGTATGCCGCGTACGGCTGTCCTGCGACCGTCGAACATAAAGCACAGATCTATGTGAAAAACGAAATGGATACAAGTAACCTCCACGCCGACTTGATTTTGGAAGTGGAATAGAAAACAGCTATTTGGCAGACCTCGCCCCACGCGTCATCTTGAGCGAAGGCGAAGCCGCAGTCGAAACCCGTAGGGCAAACGCGACAGCGTTTGGATCTCGTGGGGTTTATACAAACTCTCGCATCAACAAAATCGCATGGCGAATCACACAGCGGACTGCAATATTGCCGCGAGATTCCACTCGCGTATGCTCGTGCTTTCGGGCACGCCCGAAAGTTCGACTTCGCCTGCGGCTCCGCTCAGAATGACGCGCAGGGACGGCTTTGTTGATAATATGCATAACCCGAATTTACACCCAAAGAAAGGGGAAATACTATGGTATATTTCTTTTTGGCAAACGGCTTTGAGGAGATCGAAGCGCTCTGCCCTGTAGACCTCTGCCGCAGAGCCGGCATCGAGGTGCAAACGGTGAGCATCACCGAGAAAAAAGAAGTCACCGGTTCGCACGGCATCACCGTGCTTGCCGACCGGACCGCAAAGGAAGCGCTCGGCGCATTTGACATGATCGTTCTGCCCGGCGGCATGCCCGGCTCCACCAATCTGGACGCTTCGCCCATCGTGGAAAATGCGATCGCCGAAGCGGTGAAAAACGACAAATACATCGCCGCCATCTGCGCCGCGCCCATGATCCTCGGCAAGCGCGGACTCGTCCAAGGCAAAGAAGCGATCTGCTTCCCCGGCTTTGAGCAGTATCTCGAGGGTGCAACCATCTCCGAAAGTAAAGTTGTACTCGACGGCAAGATACTGACCGGCGCCGGCATGGGCGTTTCGCACGACTTCGGCCTCAAGATCGTGGAGATCTTCTGCGGCAAGGAGACTGCCGAACAGCTCGGCGGCGCGATCCTCTACGAATGAACCCGGAAAAAGCCGCGCTACGCCTGAAAGCGCGCACATTGCGGGACGGAATATCCGTCTCTGACCGCGCCGCGGCTTCTGCGGCGATCTGCAGCCACATCCTTGCTTCTCCGCTGTTTCAAAACTGCCGCATACTGCTCTGCTATGCGCCGATCGGCAGCGAAGCAGATGTGCTTGCCGTGGCAAAAGCCGCCCTTGCAGAGGGAAAAGCCGTCGGCTTTCCAATCTGTAACGGTGCGGAAATGGAGTTTTACGCCGTGACCGCTCTTGACGAGTTGTGTAAAGCCGATGCCTTTGGCATTCCGATCCCCGACGCAACAAAGAGTCCCCGCATCACACCCGATCGCGGCACGCTGATGCTGCTGCCGGGACTTGCATTGGACAAAAGCGGCAACCGCATCGGCTACGGCAAAGGATACTACGACCGCTACCTGCACCGCACATCGCCTGCCCCTGTCACGCTCGGCGTGACCTATGCGGCAACGCTGTTTGAGAGCATCCCAAGCGAAAAAACGGATATTCCCGCCGTCTTTCTTGCGACCGAGGACGGGATCATAAGGAACAACAAATGAAACTGAAACCCTACACCGCCGCGCCGTTTCTGGCGGCGCTGGTCTATCTGCTGACGTTGTGCGCCGATCGCCTGCTTGCATCCCTCGATATGAATATGCATGCGTATCTGCTTTCGGCGGGCGCGATCCAGCTTGGCACCTACCTTTTGCCACTGCTTTTGTACGGGCTTTTGTTCGGCGGTATATCCCCAAAGCGCATGCGCCTGTCCCTGCCCACCGCCGTGAGCATCCCTTTGTCGGGATTACTTGCCGTGATCCTGCTCTTTGGCAGTGCGCTCCTCTCCATGCTCTGGCAACGGCTCGGCATTACGAAGCCTGCCGCGTCTACCCCCTCTGATACGAGCGCGCCGGTGCTACTGCTCATCCTCGTATTTGCCGTACTGCCGGCGATCTGTGAGGAGCTTGTGTTCCGCGGCGTGATCTTAAGCGCGTTTGAGCCCTGCGGCATTTCCCCTGCGATCATCGGCACTTCTCTGCTCTTCGCCGCCGCACACATGAGCCTTGAAAACTTCCCGCTCTATTTCTTTGCATCTGCGGTTTTGTGCTTTGCAACCTACAGCAGCCGCTCGTTGCTTGTAGCCATGCTGTTGCACACCCTGTACAATATAGCTTCCCTCTATCTCGGCGGATACCTCGGCGGTATCGCCGCACATCTGGAAAGCTTCTCACTGCTCTTTATCGTGATGCTGTTTATTCTCTTTTTGCTCGTGCTGTTTGCCCTCTCCGAGGGCGAACGCGTATACCGCGTGTACGCAGAGCGCGATCTTAGCAGCGAGTATACCCCGCGAAAACTGACACACGCACAGCGCATGAAAGGCAGTGCCGCCGTGTACCTCTCTGTACCGTTTTTGCTTTGCGCACTGATCTATATTGCCGTTATCGTATTGTCCCTGCAGGACATTTCATAATATAGGGGCGACCGCCGGTCGTCCGAACGCCATCCCGGGAAAGGAACCGTAAAAATGGATGAAAACAAAAGCAAGCGTCCGCGTCCGCGACGCAGTGTAGAAGAGCTCGGCGCAAAGAATCCCGCCCCCGAGCAGCCGAAGCCTGCACCCAAGGCAGAGCCGAAGCCGACTCCCAAGCCGGAGCCGAAGCCTGCGCCCAAAACTGAGCCGAAGCCTGCGCCCAAAACTGAGCCGAAGCCCGCGCCCAAAACTGAGCCGAAGCCCGCGCCCAAAAAAGAAAAAAAAGCGCCCCTGACACCGATTCCCGTTGAATCCGAAAATGAAAAAACTCGCATAACGGCGATCCAGACCAAAGCGGATCTGAAAACGCCTGTACGCCAGACGCTGGAGGTGGACGAGGAGGAAGAGGAATCCTCCGGCACGCTCGGCGGCATCTTCAAGGCGATCATCTATATGACGCTTGTGCTGGTCATTTCGATCCTGCTGGCATACGGCATAATCATGGTCGGCAACGATATTTTTGCGTTCGTCAAGCCGGATGCGGCCGTAGAGGTGGTCATCCCCGAAGACGCTACCGTCGAGGAGATCGCTACCATTCTCGGAGAAGCCGAGGTCATCCGCTATCCGTGGCTGTTTGAGCTTTACGCAGGATTTCAGGGGGTGGACGGCTATGATGATGAAGGTAATAATATCTTCATCCCCGGCACGTACGCCGTTTCTCCGATGAAAAACTATCAGCAGCTCCTGTATGCATTTCAGAAGCAGCAAACGCGTGACACCGTTTGGGTAACCTTCCCCGAGGGCTCGACGGTCGAGGACATCATCACCATTCTCACCGAGGAGCACGGTATTTCCACGCGAAAGGACCTCGTCCGCGCGATCAACGAGTACGATTACGGCATGGAGTTTATAAACGACATCGACATGTCAAACGGTCGCTACTACCGGCTCGAGGGTTACCTCTTCCCCGACACCTACCAGTTCTATACCGATTCGACCGCCGAAACCATCATCTACAAGATGCTGGTGAACTTTGAGAAAAAGCTTTCCTACATCGGCGACGACTATTGCAGTGAGCGGCTAAGCGAGCTTGGTATGACGCTGGACGAGGTCGTCACACTTGCCTCCATGATCGAAAAAGAGGTCAAATACGCGATCGACTACGATCAGGTCTCCTCGGTATTCCACAACCGCCTTGCCGATAAGGCAAGCTTCCCAAAAATGGAAAGCGACGCGACCACCGTGTACGCCATTATGATGGCGACGGGCGTGCGCCCCGAAACGCTGGGTGCAGAGGAGCTCGCCTTTGACGATCCCTATAACACGCGCTTTGTAAGCGGCATGCCGCCCGGCGCGATCGGAAACCCCGGATATGAAGCGCTCTACTGCGCGTTCTATCCCGCAAAAACGAACTACTACTATTTCGTGGCGGACGCGACCGGCTACAACCTGTATGCACGCACCCTTGCGGCGCATAACGAAAACAAGGCGTCCATCAGAAAAGAGGCTGCAAATTGATCATCCAACCAAATGAGACCACGCTGGCTTACCGCTGCCCCGAGTGCGGCAGCGGAGTCAAGAGCATCGTCGGTATTTTCGGGCTCTCCGCTCCGATGCTAAAGCTCAAATGCCCCTGCGGCGCAAGCTCGATGACCATTAAACGGACGAATGACGACAAGATCCGTCTGGGCGTGCCCTGTATGGTCTGCCGCCGCGATCACGACTATGTGATCAGCAAGGAGCTGTTCTTTAAAAACGAATTATTTGAGCTCCCCTGCTCACTCTCCGGCTTTTCGCTCTGCTTTATCGGTAGCGGCGAGGCAGTAGCCGAAGCGCTTGACAAAGCAGATGCAGAGTTAAATCAAGTGCTCCGCGAGGCGGGGGCAGATAGCTTGGAAATTTTCAAGAAGCAATCCGATCCGACAGAGGAACTGCCTGCCGCGCAGGTGTACGACATCGTGCGGTTTATCGTCAAGGAGCTTGCGGAGGAAAACGCCATCCGTTGCAACTGCAGCGAGGGTGACTATGATATTGAACTGTTTGACGACAGCGTTTGCGTCTACTGCAAAAACTGCGGTGCAAAGCAGTATGTCTCCACCGCCTCCCTTGCCGAAGCACAGGCATTCCTTGAAATCGACGAGTTGAAACTGAAATAAACTAAAAAAGGTTCGCGTAAAGCGAACCTTTTTTATTGCTATTTGCTTTCATTAGCCAAGCTTTGCGTAGTTGATCTTTACGCCGGGGCCCATCGTGGTTGCGATAACGCAGCTCTTGATGTACTGACCCTTTGCTGCAGCCGGCTTTGCCTTGATGATAGCGTTCATCAGAGCATCGAAGTTCTCGCCGATCTTCTCTGCGCCGAAGGAAGCCTTACCGATCGGGCAGTGGATGATGTTGGTCTTGTCCAGACGGTACTCGATCTTACCGG
>CAYQBT010000030.1:0-10961 GCA_964415775.1 uncultured Lachnospiraceae bacterium | reverse complement strand
TCTGTTTGGGCAAATATCCCTTCTGTATGCTGTTCTTTGGTATTTCTTATGTATACCTGCGCTGTATCTGTGCAAAATAGTAAGGCATCGTATTTTTGATGCATTGCCACAGAAGAAGCGGCACTTAACAAAAATTTTTGAAAGGCAGCCGAATATTCGGTAGAGAAGAACCATGAACTATCAGAACAATCAGCAAAACAACCAGAACAACCAGAATCAGAACAACCAGAATAATCAGAACAAGCAGCAAAACAACCAGAACAACCAGAATAATCAGAATCAGCAGAGAAAGCAGAACCAGGATCAGCAGAAGAACCAGCACCGCGATTTCTAACAAACTTTTTTGGCGGGAGTACATCTCCCGCCATTTTTTTGTTGCTTATTTGCAATATATATAGTATAATAGTTATATTAATATAGTTCACGGAAGGAACGGTCATCGTACCGCATAGCATAAAGACATGGCAATCACGCAAAGCGAATACATTTCCATACGAAAAAAACTGTTTGATGTTTACTATTCCTCTTTGAATGAAATGCAAAGAGAAGCGGTTTGCACCACAAAAGGTCCTTTGCTTGTACTGGCAGGCGCAGGTAGCGGTAAAACCACTGTTTTAGTACGACGGATCACCCATATTTTGAAATACGGTTCTGCGCTTGAAAACGTGACTGTGCCTACGAACTTGCCGGAAAACTTTTTGGCAGATTGTGAGCGAGCACTAACCACGGACAAAGAATCGCTCGGGGATTTTCTCATGCGGTTCTCCCATGAGCCTTGCCCGCCGTGGGCAGTGCTTGCCATCACCTTTACAAACAAGGCGGCGCGAGAGATCAAAGAACGTCTGCTTGCCGCTTTTGACGATCCTACGGTTGCCGAAAGCATTTGGGCGGGCACATTTCACTCGGTGTGCATGCGCATTCTTCGCAGCCATATCAAGCTGCTCGGCTATCAAAGCGGTTTTTCGATCTATGATACCGACGATCAGAAGAAACTGGTGAATCAGTGTTTAAAAGCGCTAAACTTAGACGAGAAAAAATTCCCCGCAAAGAATATTTTGAATATGATCGGCAGAGCGAAGGACAAACTGCTCTCCCCCGAAGAGATGTCAGAGGAGGGAGAAGCTGACTATCTGTTTTCTATCGCCGCTAAAGTGTACAAGGAGTATCAAAAGCGCCTGCGCGAAGCAAACGCGCTGGACTTTGACGATATTATCATGTTGACGGTACGCTTGTTTGAGGAAAATCCGGACATCCTCCAGTACTATCAATCCAAATTCAAATATGTCTGTGTGGACGAATATCAGGATACAAACTATGCGCAGTTCCGCCTGACAGAGCTTCTTTCAGGCAAATTCCGCAATATTATGGTTGTTGGCGACGATGACCAAAGCATTTATAAGTTCCGTGGAGCCACCATTGAAAACATCTTGAATTTCGACCGTACATATCCGGATGCAAAGATCATTAAACTGGAGCAGAACTACCGTTCCACCAAAAAGATTCTGGATGCCGCAAATGCGGTAATCGGACACAACTTCGGCAGAAAAGGGAAGAAACTGTGGACTGCCGGTGAAGAGGGAAGTAAGATTACCGTTACGGTTGCCAGCAACCAGAATGACGAAGCTCGTCTTATCGTCAATAAGATTATTGAACTCGCCTCCAAGGGTAGAAAATACAGTGATTTTGCCATTCTGTACCGTATGAATGCGCAATCTCAGACGCTGGAAACTGCCTTCGCCAAGAGTGCTTTGCCGTACCGTGTACTTGGCGGCATGCGCTTCTTTGACCGCAAAGAGATCAAGGATATACTTGCGTATCTTTTCCTTATCGCGAACCACAGCGATGATCTGCGCCTGACACGAATCGTAAATGAACCTAAGCGAAAGATTGGTACTGCTTCTATGGATGCAGTTTCCCAGATCGCAAAAGAGCTTGGCATTTCTATGTATAGCGTTATGCGTAGTGCAGGTGCCTACACCGCGCTTATCAAAGTAGCGCCAAAGTTGATGGCGTTTTGTGATATTATTGATTATCTGACCGAATCTGCCGAATCCCTTGCACTGCATTTACTGGTCGAACGTGTAATTACCGCCACAGGATATAAGCAAATGCTTGTAGAGGAGGGCGAGGAGGCAGAAGACCGTCTCAACAACCTCGAAGAGCTGATCTCTATGGCGGCTGACTACGAGGAGCGTGCGAACGAGCCTACCTTGATCGGCTTTCTGGAAGAGATCTCCCTGGTTGCCGATGTGGACAAGTACGACGAAAATGCGGATGCGGTGGTCATGATGACCATGCATTCAGCGAAGGGACTGGAATTTCCGGTTGTGTTTATTCCCGGCATGGAGGAAGGCGTTTTCCCGGGACTGCAATCGGTTACAAACCCGACAGATTTAGAAGAAGAACGCCGTCTTGCCTATGTAGCCATCACACGCGCAAGAGAGGCGCTCTACCTCTTCCGCGCACGCGAACGTATGACCTATGGCAGAACGCAATATAATCCTGAATCACAGTTTATTGCCGAAATTCCGGAGGAGTTGCGCGTAACGGTTGGCGATATAAAAAAGAAGTCGGCAATGGCAAGTCCTCAGCGAAGCAGCGTTGATTTGAATTCTTATGCGACGCGGTATGGCGGCATACAGACAAAAGCTACCCCTGCGCAGACCGACACCTTTACCGTGGGCGATCAGGTTATGCACCCAATGTTCGGCAAGGGCATGATTCTTTCTGCAACAAAAATGGGGGCAGATACTTTATACGAAGTAGCCTTTGATACCGTCGGCACAAAGAAATTGATGGCAACCCTTGCTAAACTTACAAAGATCTAAAGGAATTGTAAAATGAAATCACCTAAGACTGCCTTTGTTTGTACAGAATGTGAATACAGAAGTCTGAAATGGATGGGAAAATGCCCCTCCTGCGGTGCATGGAATTCGCTTGAGGAAACTGTGCAGGAAGAGAGTGCACCAACCGCGGCGCGCGGCGCCGTGCGCCGCAATCCCCCCGTACGTATGGATGAGTTTGATATGCCGGAATATATGCGCTATGCAACCGGATACGCCGAACTGGATCGCGTACTTGGAGGCGGACTTGTGCACGGATCGGTCGTTTTGATCAGCGGCGAACCCGGTATCGGTAAGTCCACACTTTTGATGCAGATCTGCAATATTCTCAGTCAGAATCGAACAGTTTTATATGTTTCCGGCGAGGAATCCTGTGGGCAGCTTAAACTGCGCGCCAAGCGTCTGGCGGTCAAGTCGGACAATTTGTATCTTCTCACCGAGACCAATATCGACGTAATTCTGTCCGAGTGTGACAAACTGAAGCCGGATGTGTTGATCGTTGACTCTGTACAAACGGTGTACAGCGACCGTTTTACAAGCGCACCTGGCAGTATCACACAGGTAAAGGAAGGCGCGCTTTCCTGCATTACAAAGGCAAAGAGCGAAGGTCTGTCGGTTATTTTGGTCGGTCATGTCAATAAAGAGGGCGGAATTTCCGGCCCGAAAGTGCTTGAGCACATGGTGGATGCTGTCTTGTATTTTGAGGGCGAGCGCCGTCAGGCGTATCGCATTATCCGTGCTATAAAAAACCGTTTCGGTTCAACCAATGAAATCGGCGTTTTTGAGATGACAGACACCGGACTTGCAGAAGTAGAGAACCCGTCCGAAGCCATGCTCTCCGACCGTCCGAAAAACATTTCAGGCAACTGTGCAGTATGTGTCATGGAAGGAACACGACCGATCATCGCCGAGGTGCAGGCACTGGTGACGCAAACGCCGTTTGCCGTACCGCGCCGCACCGCGAATGGTATAGACTATAACCGCATGTGCCTGATCATCGCAGTGCTGGAAAAGCGGCTCGGGCTGAAATTCTATCAAAACGATGTATATTTGAATGTCACCGGCGGTCTGCGGCTGGACGAACCGTCCGCAGATCTTGCCATTGCACTCGCGCTTATTTCCGGGATCACCGATCACGTATTGCCGGACGATTTAATTGCGTTTGGCGAGATCGGCTTGTCCGGCGAATGTCGCGCGGTGTCCCATTTTGAGTATCGCGTAAAGGAATCAGCGCGACTCGGATTCAAAAAGATCGTTTTCCCGAAAAAGAACACCACAAAAACGCCGATCAAAGCAGAAGCAAGCTTGTTCGGGGTATCCAACCTGTACGATACATTAAAACTTTTGAGCGATCCTAAGGAGTAAACGATGCAACAGGATATTTTAAATCGAATTTCTGTTATTGTTCCGTCTCTCAATCCGGATGAAAAACTGCAAAGAACGATACAGTCTCTTCTGGACGTTGGCTTTTCCGATATTATTTGCGTGAATGACGGCAGCAGGGAAGATTGTTTGTCCTATTTCCCGGAAAAAAGCGAACAGATCACACGCCTGACACACGAAGTGAATCGCGGCAAAGGTGCTGCGCTGAAAACCGCATTTGCATATATCCGTGAAAACCGACCGGATTCGATCGGTGCAGTAACGGTAGATGGCGATGGACAGCACGCGGCGCATGACGTGTTGCGCTGTGCCGAAGCGTTAGTGTGTGAGCAGGATAAGATCATTCTCGGTTGCCGAGATTTTTCACAGCCGCAAGTGCCCAAGAAGAGCCGATACGGCAACCGTATTACCTCTGCAGTGTTCAAGATCCTGTGCGGTCTTAAAATTTCCGACACGCAAACCGGTCTCCGCGCATTTCCCGCAAAGTACTTTGGCGATATGCTCGAGGTTTACGGCGATCGCTTTGAGTACGAGACCAATATGCTTTTGGAAATGAAAGCCCGCAATATCCCCTATTCGGAAGTAAAGATAGAAACCGTGTATATCGAAGAAAACCGTACATCGCACTTTCGTCCTTTTCGGGATTCTTATCGGATCTATTCTTTGATTTTTAAATTTACGCTTGGACAGTTTGTAAAGTTTCTGCTAAGCTCAGTCGCGTCTTTTTTGTTAGACGGTCTGCTCGTGCTCCTGTTTTTATGGTCGGCAGAGAAACTGTTTTCGGTTGACTTTTCCGTGAAAACTGAGATCACCGCGCTGGCTACAGCCTTTGCATGTATACTTGCGCGTGCTTTTTCTTCTGTTTTCAACTTCTTGGTCAACCGCAAAAAAGTCTTTCCGACCGATACCACGCTGAAGTCTTCACTTTTCAGATACTACTGTATCGCTGTTCCGATTGCAGTTATTTCCGCACTCACAACTACGATTATCGAGCAAATTCCGTTTTTCAGTACTCCGATACTTATCGTATTGCTAAAATACGCGGTAGACGGAGCATTGTTTATCGCAAGTTACATTCTGCAAAAGAAGTGGGTTTTTCAATCCAAAACTAAAAAAGGAGCATAGGACTGATGTTGCAAAACGAAGATAGGAAAGCACCCGATAAACGCCGTCCGATGCGCGCGGTCAAAAGCCCGGGAGAAATCACGGTGCGTCCTGTAGTGCAGGAACCGGTCGAAACGGAAGATCCCGTCCCTACGCCGGAGGCAATCAAGCCGCATAAGCGCAAAAAAAGAAAGAATACCGGCAAGTCTTCGGTGAAAAAATATATAGTTAGATTTTTCATCCTTCTCGCCGTTCTTCTCGTTCTTGCTGTATATGCCGTCTTTTCGGCAGTAGCAACTGTCGCCCACGGTCCTAGCACGACCATTCGTGATCTGCTGGTATTATCTGCCATGCAGGCAAGCGCGACCAAATGGGTTCCCGGTCTGTTTTTACCGGATGAGACTGTAGAACAAATTGTTGCGGACAGCAAGAAGATCCAAACAGACACGATCTCACTCGGAGATTATGTATCTGCAGAAAAGAACGAAACGACCGAAAAGGATGAATGGGAAAATGCCATTGACGGCATGCTTTTTGAAACCATCAGCGGTTCCACCTATAAAGCATACGTTCTCCTCGTAAAGGATCCTTCGCGTGTCTTTGTCGGTACTTCCAGCGACTATAAAAGCGGTAAGCAGGGTATGACGATTTTTAATGTCACCGAAAAATACGGTGCAGTTGCTGCTATCAATGGCGGTGAGTTCAGCGATCCCGGCGGAGTCGGTACCGGTGATAATCCGATCGGCACCACGTATTCGCAGGGGAATTGCGTATGGAATGACGGGCACACCAAGCGTACGTTTATCGGCATTGACAATAACAACAAGCTTGTTGTTTCAGAAGGTATGACCAAAGCACATGCCGATGAGTTAGGCATACGCGACGGCGTATGCTTCCAGACCGGTAATGTGCTGATTACGCATGACGGCGACAACGTGGTTCTGTATTACGCGGACAGCAATACCGGTACGGCACAGCGTACGGCGATCGGTCAGCGTGCGGACGGAACGATCATTCTGCTTGTAACGGACGGACGCAGTGCCTCCAGCCTTGGCGCAACGCATAATGACGTCATTGACATCATGGTGGATTACGGTGCTGTGACTGCCGGCATGCTGGATGGCGGTTCCTCTGCAATGATGTATTACAGAGACTACTATACCAAATACGATTTTGACATCGATCAGTTGGATCAATACCAAAAGCAGGGACTTGTCAATAAATACAAGGCATTTACGACACCGCGTAAAATGCCGACATATTTTGTAGTAGGAGGGGCAGTAAATGAAGACTAAACGTTTCCCCGTGTTCTACATATTCCTCCTACTGCTTGTCATAGCTACTGTAGTTTCTGTTGAATATGGAAAATCTTATCTCACGGATGTGCTGAAAGAATATGAAGATTCACAATACAAATATGTCGCCGAAGACGTTTTGCAAGCTTACTTTACTGCTGGTAATGGAGAAGCTTTGGCGGAACTTTTTGCGGCGCAGATATCGGAAGTGGAAACTAAAGAAAATGCTGCGGCATATTTCAATGCATTGACAGAGGGGAAAAAGCTTTCATTGCAGAGCGTTTCTACCGGTCTCGCGGACAAGATAGAATATGCTGTAAAGTGCGATGATAAGCGATTTGCCTCCTTTTCTTTGGAAAAAAGCGGGGAAACCACTGCGCACGGCTTTGCACTTTATAAGCTGAAGGATGCCAATTTGAACACGACTATGCTGTCATCGCATTCGCTCCAAATTCCCGTCGGCTATTCTTTAAAGGTCAACGGTATACTGGCAGACAGCAGATACTGTATGCAAGACCGTATCGAAACCGATTCGCAGGGCTTTATGCCGGATGGAGTAGACGGCATTGTATATACCACCTATACATTTGACCTGCTGTGCGCTGAGCCTGCCTTTGAGGTGCTGGCGCCAAACGGAAAAGTTTGCGAAGTGATACAAGCAGAAAACGGCATCTACAAAGCAGACATCGTATATGACGATGCACTTGCCACCGAGTTTTCCGAATATGTGATTGCCGCTACCGAGGCATATGCCTGCTATCTGCAAAAGGATGCAAATTTCGGAAAAGTGGGAAAGTATATGGATCCACAGTCTCAGCTTTATGAAAACATCCGCACCTCGCCGAACTGGATGGTTATCAGCCATAACAGCTATGCGTTTGAGGATGCAGAAACTTCCGAGTTTTTTGCGTACAGCGAGGATGTATTCTCCTGCCGCGTAAAAATTACGCATGTCTTAAAATACAAAGGCTTGAACGATTACCGTGACTATATCGACATCACCTGGTATCTCAAAAAGGTCGATGGAAAGTATTTGATCTACAATTCTTTTAATCATCAATAATATTCAAAAGGCTTTCGGATAGTTTTCGGAAGCCTTTTGCTTGTCTGCAAAAAATTACACAGTTTCAAATACTGTACTTCGGGCAGAATACTACCGTGACAGTCACAGAGGTAAAATGAATAAAAAGCAAAGACGATTCTTTATGTTTATACTCGCGGCTTTAGTTTGCTTACAATTTACCGTGATCTCCTTTGCAAGCGAAGAGATCAGCTGGTATTTTAAGAAAAACAACGAGCATAAACAGCCGACTCTTGACGCTAATCTTTCCTTTATCGAAAAATACAACTGTTACTATGTCGACAAAAATCATGGCGATACTTGTGAAGATAAAGTGCTGTATCTGACATTTGATGCAGGATATGAAAACGGTAATGTGGAAAAAATTCTGGATGTATTAAAAGAAAAGGATGTAAAAGGTGCATTCTTTGTTCTGAGTCATTTGATCGAGTCCAATACCGATTTAGTCAAGAGAATGGCAGAGGAAGGACACATGGTATGCAATCATACCATGTCGCACAAAAACATGGCGCGTGTAACCGACCGTGCAGCATTTGAAGAAGAACTGGGCGGACTTGAGAAGCTGTACGCAGAAAAAATCGGCGGCGAGATGCCAAAGATTTACCGTCCGCCGGAAGGCAAACTGACAGAAGAGAATTTGAATATCCTGGAAGATATGGGATACAAAACGGTTCTATGGAGCTTTGCATATGCCGATTGGGACAATGCAAAACAGATGGACCCGCAAAAGGCAATGGACAAACTGATCAGTGGCACACACAATGGAGAAATTTTGCTCTTGCACCCAACCTCAAAGACAAACGCTGATATTTTGAGTCAACTTATAGATGTTTGGCGAGAGATGGGGTATCGGTTCGGCACGCTGGATGCACTATAGCCTGTTCACCACCGCGAAAGCGGTGGTGTTTTTGCATACTTTATAGACAAGCCTCATATCATTTAGTAAATGCAAATCGTTTTATGAGGAACGTATGGATATTTCGCTTGTATATAAAGTCATCGGTGTCGGAATCATTGTCATGTTCTCCGGACTTGTGCTGGACCGCGCAGAGCGCAGGGAACAATCCCTTTTGGTTTCTGTATCGGGAATCGTTGCGGTGCTTCTGATGCTCGCGGATAAGCTGTCTGAACTGTTCGAAAAAGTTCGGTTTATTTTCGGAATATAGTGGAATTTATAAGCATATGCGGAGCGGCGGCGATCTGTTGCGGAGCGATACTTCTTTTTGCGGGACGGGAAAAGGAACTTAGCAGTTTGATTGCTTCGCTGATCTATGTTGTAATTATACTCTACGGGGTGACACGCATTGGAGAGCTGCTTACGTCTCTACAGTCATTTTTAAATGGCATAGAGGCAGTACCGCACCTTGCACTCTTTTTAAAAATAGGCGGCATTGCCATCGTCGGAACGATTGCTTCTGTGCTCTGTGAAAACGCGGGACAAAAAGGTGCTTCTTTGGCGATCGATCTGCTGACAGTACTCGAAATTCTCTATATTTCCATCCCTGTAATACAAGAATTTATAGATAGGGTGTTCCGTATCTTGGGGGAATAAAATGGAAGATACATACAATGACTTTATTCGACATGCACAAGAAAGCGTTAAGAGTACATATGCCAAGCAGTTGCTTGCAAAAATACGGGATAAAACGTTAGATTCGGATGCGCTATTAAACGCGGATGTATGGGATATTCGCACAGTACTGCAATTACCAAGCTGGGTGCACAGCGCCGCTGTACTGCTTTGTATACTGATACTCAGCAATTTCTTATATGAACATCTCAAAAATACCGCAATATATGGTGTAATACGCCATGTTTTACTGATATTGATCGCACTGACCGTCTTTGTCCCAATCTACACATTTTTGCAGGATGCACAAATTTTTATGCACGACCTATCGCTTTTTCTTGGAGCATTAATCCCTACAATCGGTGTGCTTGCCGCCTCAGGCGGAAATATTGCACTTGCAAATGCAGGGAACACTCTGTTGCCATTTTTTCTTTCAGCCGTGCAGATTTGTTTAAACGTGCTGCTTCCGTCTATTACCTCGCTGTTTTTTGGCTTTGTCGTCGTAGATGTTTTCTCGGGGGAAAGAAAAATGCAACCTCTGTCTAAATTTGTTCGGAACACGCTGTTCAGTCTTCTTTCTATTTTTACAGCGATTATTTTGATTATATTAAGCGTTCAAAGCGTCGCGGCGATGAGCACCGATACGGTTTCTGCAAGAACCCTCAGGCTTTTGATCAGCAATGCGATTCCAATCGTGGGCGGGACGATCGGTGACGCTTTAAAGCTGGTTGGCGGTGGACTGGTAACGGTGAAAAACGCGGTAGGAACAGGAGCGGTAGCATTCCTGCTTGCGTTATATCTTCCGGTTTTGCTTACGGCATGGTGCAATTCTATATTTCTGAATCTATTTGGTGTATGCTGTGAATATTTTGGGTTTACGGAAGTGGAAGGATTATTGACACATTTGAAATGTGCTATCGAATTCTCAATGGCGGTTTTTTCAATTATATTCGTGTTCGGTATTGTCAATATCG
The DNA here is from genome assembly GCA_964415775.1 of uncultured Lachnospiraceae bacterium. Lineage (GTDB taxonomy): Bacteria > Bacillota > Clostridia > Oscillospirales > CAG-272 > UMGS902. Next base: position 711 of record CAYQBT010000030.1, on the reverse strand, counting down.
GCATATTTATGCATGCTTTGCCAGTGGTGATTAGCTGAATGAAAAACTGGTTTATACTTTGTGCTATTCTTGCGCTGTTTGTAGGCGTTCTTCGTCACATCCTTACAGCCGCCGGCGGAAAACGGATTGCAAATAGTCTGCATTCCATACTGAATGTCGTTCTGCTCTCGCTGGCTTTGGGAGCGATCGCCAATGATTTGCCGCAACTCACTTCCGTTCTGCCGACATATTCCGAAAACGATTTGCAAGAATTGCAAAATGAAACCTTAGCGGAGGTATTCGCTTTAGCAGAAACCGAACTTGCGTCACAGCTATGTACAGAGCTGGAGAGAGAATTCGGGCATACCCCATCAGCGTGTACGGTTTCTGTAAACAGAGAGACGCTTGTGCTGGAGAGCATCGAGGTGTCTTATCCGACAAGCTGCATCATCAGCACATATGCAGTGAAAAACTACATCTATACCACATATCGCGTCGCGGCGGAGGTGATTGTAGAATGAACGCTATTTTAACTCGTCTGGCGCAAAAAAAATGGTTTGTGCCGCTGATTCTCATCCTAATGTTTTTAATTGCTTTAACCTCAATTGTAGAGATCACACCGTCAAAAAGCGAAGAATCGGAATTATCCACCGTGGAACAGCTTGAAATTCTATGTAATTCCGTAAAAGGTGTTCAAAATGCGAAAGTAATGATCACATACGAGGCAATTCC
>CAYQBT010000029.1:0-11018 GCA_964415775.1 uncultured Lachnospiraceae bacterium | reverse complement strand
AACTTCGGCTTGGAATAATCAGTCTTTGCTTCAAAAGCATGTGCATCTTCCCATACTTTTTGCCATTTCGGTTCAATTTCTTTGAAATTATGCTTCATTTGTCTCGCCCTCGCTGTCCTTCGGCGCGCCGATGCCCGTCAAAAGATCTTTTATATCAATTTCATTTTCTTCGTTATAGAGTTTTTCGAGCTTATAGAACTCGCGCTGATCCTTTGTAAAGATATGCACCAGCACCGAGCCGTAATCCATCAGCACCCAGGTTCCGGTGCCTCTGCCGTCTACACGCAGCATTTCCACGCCGTTTTCGCCGATCTGGTATTCCACCTCATCCGATAGCGCATTGACATGGGTGGTAGAACGACCGCAACACAACACATAGTAATCTGCGATGATCGTTTGCTCGTCCACCTTAAATAGTCGGATGTCCGATGCGTTTTTCTTGTCGAGTGCCTGTACGCAAAACTCGGCAAGTTCGAGCGGGGTGGCAAGATCTGTCTTTTTCTCTGCCATAACTTCTCTATTCCTCCAAAGATTCATCATCCGGCAAAGCCGTAGTTTCCAAGAGCTCAGTCGCCTCCGTGGGTTCTTTGGTCTCCTCGGGTTCTACAAGTTCCTCCGTTACCTCGATGACCGTTGTTTCTTCGGGATCCTGCTCATCGGGCGCATTCGTGCTCTCGACAGGAACATCCGTAGTCGTTTCGGGTTCACCGGTGAGTTCGGCTGTCTCGGTATGTACACCGCTTTCTGCAGTAGCCGTAGTTTCGGTCGGCAGATTGCTCGCCGTTGTCTCTGTAGGCGTTGTCTCCGGCACGGGTATTGCCGTTGTCGCGGTGGTTACAGGTTTTGTAGGATACTTGGAAATATGAATATCTCCCGTGTTGTCCGCGGTATACGACTCCTCTTTCTTTTGCTCGGTTAAGAAAACCGAATGCATATACGTATCCGGTTCGTCATAGAGCGCATGATTTCTGTCGAAGAGTTCAGAGGTGACATCGAAATTATAGGGATTGAAATACTTGTTGATCGCCGAGATCGTTCCGTCACGGTACACGATATAATACCAAGTACCGGAGGATTCATACTGTCTGCCCTGAATGCCCGGGATCGTCAGCATGGTCATCTTATCGAGATCCACAGAAAGCGCCTTCTTTGCATAGTAGACAACATCCTGCAGGGGAATGTCGGTGGTCACATGCTGCATAACCTGCTCTGCAATCGCCGAAATCGTGGAAATGCTAAAATTGCTCTTCACCTTGCTGAGGCAGGCACTGATAAACAATTTCTGTGCATCCACACGACCGATATCGCCCTCGACATAATCTGCGCGGAAACGGATAAACTGCTCTGCTTTATTACCGTCAAGCGTTTGCAACCCGGCTTTTAAGTCGATCTTGAGGTTCTGTGCCGGGTCCCAATAATACATGCGGAACGGAACATCGATCTCGACTCCGCCAATGGCATCCACGATATTGACGAATCCGTTCAGATCCATCATCGCATAGTAATCGATCGTTATGCAGAATATCTGCTCCAACGCCTTTTTGAAATTCTCCAATGCCGCTTTTAAGGGATCGGCCTCTTTACTACGGATCGCCTCATTATAGAAAGACGCGAGCAACGAGTTTGCCTTGTGGTTCCCGCGGCCGATATCAATATAGGTATCGCGCGGGATCTGCATCATACTGATGGAGCCTTCGGTGACATTATACGATGCGATGATCATGACATCGGTATTAAACGCCCAGCGATCCTTGCCGAGAATCAGGAAGTTCACTTGCTCCTGATTGCGCACGATCTCACCTTGATTTCCTTCCGAATCGGTTACAACGATACTGACAGCAGGGGTGTCGGTATTGGCAGGATCGTTTGTGATAAACGACGGCGGATCATCGCTGTAATCCGGCTTGTACACAAGTAGGATCGTCACCGCCGCGGCAAGGATGACAAATACCGCGACACAAACGGCAACAATAACCTCCACGGTCTTCCGCGGTTTTCTGTTTACACGCTTCTTTACAGGAGCCTCTTTCTTATCCGATTGTTTTTTGTTAAGAAATTTCATTTACCTTCCTCTGAAACGCTCTGGCATTTCAATACAAACGCATTGCGTGCGGCTAATGTTTCGGGTGCGATCACGCTGTGTTCTTCAATCAAATTCTGAATGGTGAGGTCGAATGACAGCACCATGGTCTTATACAAATGGAATAGCTTTTCCCGCTCGGTCATATCGGGCGCAAGACCGCCCCAAAAATAGGATCGCAAGGTTTGACAATCTGAAAATTTTCGCGTAGGCTCGATATAATCGGCAAGGTAGAGCAGTATATCCAAAAGCGTCATATCCGCACTACCGGTCGTATGCTTTTGCACCGCAGAAATCACCTCAGCATCCGCAAATTCCGGGAATTCATGCGGGATCAGAAGTGCCGCAGTCAGCGCATGAAATACTTTCGGGGTCTCTGCCCTTACAGTATCTATAATTATACCAAAATCGGCAAAGATTTGCAACTGCCTATTTAGGTCATATTCCTTAGTTATGTCGTGTAAAAGCGCGCAAATCCTCACTTTTTCCATTTTTTCGGGCAAATACACCTCTGCAAGCCTTACCGCCTCTTCTTCGGTGGAAAGCACATGCCTTGCACGATAATCGCCGAGGCGCATACATATTTGCTCCCGCAAAGCGGAAAGTTTGTCCTTTTCTTCCAAAGTGTCTACCCCTTCTGATACAGCCCTTCCCGCAGAATGTACGCCGCCACACCCGCAGGAACAAGCGATGTAATATCCTCTCCGCGCTGTACGCACGCACGGACATCGCTGGAGGACACCTCAATTGATACAGGCGGTAGCGCCATCAGACACGCGTCGTGTTCTTCGGACAGCACTCTGACCTTTTCTGCTATTACATCCGCATAGCGTCCGTCCTTCTCCCGCGGCATATACGCAACCGAGGCAAGTTGTAGCAACCGCCTGTACTCACGCCAATGGTCAAACGCAAGCAGCATATCGGTTCCGCAGTAGATCACCACTTCCTCGGCGACTTTACGGAGCTGCTCGACCGTATCTACCGTATAGCTTTTTCCGCCGCGCGCGATTTCCATATCCGACACAACAACTTCACAAGGAATATCCAGCGTGCTTACTGCTATCCGCAACATATCCAACCGCTCGGTATCCGTGGCATCGTCCTTCCGCATTTTATGCGGTGGTACTGCGGTCGGGATCACATACAGTACATCCGGGTGTACCGCCAAAGCATACGCACGCATGGCAAATAAATGCCCATTGTGCACCGGCGAAAACGTCCCGCCAAACACGGCAAGCTTTTTGTATTTTTTCAATCCAGTTCGATCCTTTTTTTCGTTTTGGATTCTCTGTACAGCACAAATCTTGTGCCGGTAACGGCAACTACATCTGCCTCGGTTGCCTCGGCAAGTGCGTCTGCCGCCTCACGCGCGGTATATCCGCTGTTTTCCAGCACTCGCGCTTTGATCAGTTCTCTTGCCTCCAGGGCGTTGGCGATCTGCTTGACCGTCTCCTCGCCGATACCGCCTTTTCCGATCTGGAAAATGGTGTCAAGACTCGTACCCATGGCACGAAGCTTTGCTCTCTGTTTACTAGTTAGCATATTCTATCCTTAAAACTTGATTTTTGCAAATTCTTCTGCAAACTTTTGCATGGCGTTGCCGCGATGGCTGATCTTGTTCTTCTCTTCACCGCTCATCTCGGCAAAGGTCTTTTGCATCGGCGCATACCAGAACAGCGGATCATAGCCAAAACCGCCGTTTCCGCGATATTCTGTGAGGATGGTACCTTTGCATTCGCCATGCACAACAATATCCTCTCTGCCGTCCGGAAAGGAGCATGCCACGACCGAAACGAATTTTGCCGTCCGCTGCTCTGCGGGCAAGCCGCAAAGCGCATCCAAAAGCTTTGCGTTATTCTTTGCGTTGTCGCATTCCTTGCCGGCATAACGAGCCGAGTAGACCCCCGGTGCGCCGTCAAGTGCATCCACCATGAGCCCCGAATCGTCAGCAACCGTGATATACCCGAGCCGCGAACCCGTGCGCGATTTGATCAACGCATTTTCGGCAAATGTCGTTCCATCCTCCACGATGTCCTCGTGAAAACCGATATCCGACATAGAAAGCACCTCGATCTCCGGTGAGATCGTATGCATAAGCGCCTGCAGCTCTGCAATTTTTCCTTTATTATGCGATGCGAGCAGTATCTTCATCCTTTACTTTCTCCCTTAGGCTTATTCAAACATCGCACGGACAAATTCCTGTGCATCAAACGGTTGCATATCGTCGATCTTCTCTCCGACACCGATGTATTTAACGGGCACATCCAGTTCTCCCTTAATAGAGAACACACTCCCCCCCTTGGCGGTACCATCCAGTTTGGTGAGGATCAAACCGGTGATATTTGCAACATTTTTGAACTCTTTTGCCTGCATGATCGCATTCTGTCCGGTCGTTGCATCCAGCACCAGCATCGTTTCGCGTGCCGCACCGGGCAACTCGCGCGAGATCACACGGTCGATCTTTGCAAGCTCATCCATCAGGTTCTTTTTATTGTGCAGACGGCCTGCCGTATCTACGATAAGCACATCCGCATTCCGGCTCTTGGCTGCACTGACGGCATCAAAAACAACTGCCGCGGGATCCGAGCCCTCACTTTGGCGGATCAGATCTACCTGTGCACGGTCGCACCATACGGCAAGCTGATCGATCGCCGCCGCGCGGAAGGTATCCGCCGCCGCAACGACAACCTTTTTGCCCTCTGCCTTAAGCTGTGCCGAGATCTTGCCGATCGAAGTGGTCTTGCCCACGCCGTTGACACCGATCACCAGCAGTACAGAAGGCTTAGTATCCAAACACAAAGGGCTTCCCTGCCCGACCATATCCGCAAGGATGTCTTTAAGTGCGCTCTTGACCTTCTCGCCGTCGGTCATGCGCTCATCCTTGACACGGTCGCGCAGACGATCAAGGATCTCCTCAGTTGTATTGACACCCACATCCGAGCAGATAAGCAGTTCTTCCAGCTCCTCAAACAGCTCCTCATCTACCTTGACAAAGCTCTTGAAAAGATTATCCACCTGCTCCACAAAAGCATTCTTCGTTTTGGTGAGTCCGGCTTTCAGTTTATCAAAAAATCCCATGCTTAATCCTTTCTACGGGGTTATACCTTAAAATCCATATCGTTTACATTCAGCGCAAGCACCTTGGAAATACCGCGCTCAGGCATTGTAACGCCATAGATACGGTCTGCCGCCTCCATCGTGCCGCGGCGATGCGTGATCAGCACGAACTGTGTGTTATCCGACATCTGCTTGACGTAATCTGCAAAACGGGTGACATTCACCTCATCGAGCGCCGCCTCGATCTCATCGAGGATGCAGAACGGAGAGGGATTGACCTTGAGGATCGCAAAAAACAACGCGATCGCAACAAATGCCTGTTCACCGCCCGAAAGCAGCGTAAGACTCTTGATGATCTTGCCGGGAGGTGCCGCCTTGATCTCAATGCCGCTGGTCAGAACATCCTCAGGCTCAGTGAGCGAAAGCTCTGCCGTACCACCGCCAAACAGCGCGGTAAACACCTCGGAAAAGTTCTTGTTGATCTGGTTGAACGCGGTGATAAACTGTCCGCGCATCTCGTTTTCCAGACGGTTAATCACGCTTGTCAGCTCCGCCTTGGATTTCTTCAGATCCTCGATCTGTCTCGACATCTCATCGTATCTTGCCTTGACCTCGGCATACTCCTCGATAGCACCGACATGGACGGGACCGAGCGCCTTCATCTCCTTGCGGTATTCCGCAGCGGCAGATGCGACAGACGGACGCGTCTCTGCGGTGAGCGGCGGGTAGCCAAGCTCCAGAGCAAGCGCATACGTCAGCTCGTATTCCTCATACATACGCTCCGCTGCCTTATCCTGCTCGGCGTGGAGTGCACGCAGTCTCGCCTCGTTCTTATTGTGCGAGACGAGGATGACTTCTTTCTGACTGTTCTTCTCGCGAATGCGCAGACGCGTTTCGTTGAGTTTGCGCTCGAACTCGGTCGTACCGCTTTCCACATTGCCGCGCTGTTCGGTAAGCAACTCCAGCTTCGCCATCATCTGCGCAGTAGTCTCGCGGTTTGTTTCTTGCTCGGTCTGCATTGCGGCAATCTCGGCGGTATAACTCTTTTGCGACTGCTCGGATGCAAATACTGCTTCCGCAATTTCGGTCAGGCGCGCACCAAGCTGCGATTTGCGCAAAGCAAGCGCCTCTATATCTTTATTTACCTCGACCAGGCGAATCGCCGTTTCACCGAGGCGCTTATCCATATCGCGCTGCTCATCAAGTGCATCATTGCGCTCAACATCCTTGTTCTGGCGATATGTACGAATCTCTTCGATCTGCGCTTCCAGCGCCGCATATTCTGCATTCAGCTTTGCAATCTCGCCGCTGTAGCCCTCTTCCTGCGTTTTGAGACGTTCCAGATCAGCACGCAGTTTTTCGCAAAGTCCTGCATTGGTCGAAAGCTTTGCCGCGAGCGTATCCAGATGCGCCTTTTCGGAGGTCACAAGTGTGGTGACGATCTCCTTTTGCTGCATAGCCCCTGCAAGGCGAGTCTGGGCATCCTTTAAGGATGCGATCGCCTTTTCGAGCCCGTTTTCCAACTTTTTCAGCTTAGATTCGGACTCGGATGCCGATTTTTCAAGTGCGCGGATCTCTGCCGAGCGCGTCAGGATGCCACTGTCGCGGCGCACCGAACCGCCGGTATAAGAACCGCCGGCATTGATGACCTGTCCGTCCAGAGTTACCACCTTGACATGGTATTTCTGCTCGCGTGCCATGACAGACGCATTATCCAGCGTATCAAAGATCAGAGTTCTGCCGAGAATACTGCGCATGACCTCTGCAAACTTCGGATCATAGTCGAAAAGCAGATCCGCTCTGCCGATATAGCCTTCGTACTTGCGTGCGCGGATCATTTCCTCGGTCTCGTCCTGTGCAGTTGCCGAGGTAAGCGGATAAAAGGTCGCTCTGCCCGCGTGTGCATCCTTGAGCAGGCGAATTGCAGACTTTGCCGCATCTTCATTTTCGACAGCAATATTCTGAATATTCGCGCCAAACGCAGTTTCGATCGCAGTGACATATTTTTCAGGCACACTGATCAGCTTGGAGAGCGGTCCGTATACCTCACCGCCGCGGATCTTTCCTTCTTTGTGCGCCTGCATCACATAGCGCACGCTGGAGGAATATCCCTCAAACAGTTCCTCCATGCGGCGGAGCGTTTCGACGCGGTGTGCATACCCGTCATAGCGTAGTTTCTCGTCTGCAAGATCATTCTGCACCTTGTCGCGTGCAAGCTCGGCATCTTCGAGTGCTTTGGTAAGCTCGCCGATCAAAGACTCTGTCTGTGCGGCATTTTCTTTATATGCGTCCAGTTCGCGGTTTACGGCGGCGATCTCGTCTGCAAGACGCTTTGCCTCCTGCTCATACTCGCCGATCTCCGCTTCAGTCTGCTCGCCTGCAGTGCTGTCAGTAATACGGGTGTTCTCCAGTACGCTCACGCGCACCTTAATATCCACGGCGTCATCACGCAACTTTTGCGCAAGCGCCTGCTTCTCGTCCATTTCTTTTTCGAGAGCATCCGCACGCGCACCGCACGCCGCATGCCGCTCAGCAAGGTCGGTGCGCTCCTGCTCGATCTTGGCAAGCACTGCCGTTTTGTCTGCCGTCAACTGTTCAACCTCGGAAAACTCCGCTTGTACTGCCGCCGTTGCCGTTGCAGCCCCCTCAATGGACTCAGCGGCTTTCCCAAGCAGTTCCTTTTTATGCGCGATCTCATTCTCGGCAACCTTATAATCGCTGTCCGCACGATGGATCTGCTCTTTCAAGCCATTGATCTCGGTCAGCAGTTTTTCGGACATCATCTTGCCCTGCTGGCTCTCTTCATACAGCTTGTCGCTCTGTGTTTCAAGCGAACGCAGACTGTCCTCTGCCACTTCCAGTTCGTGCTCAGAAAGGCGCAGTGCCTTCTCTGCTTCCTCTAACTTTTCGCCAAGCATCGCACCGTCATAGATCCAAAGGCTGACATCCGCGCGCTTTTTTCCCTCGTAGATGTCGAGGTATTTTTTCGCCTTCTGCGATTCTTTTTCCAAGGGACCGACACGGCTGCCAAGCTCGGTGGCAATATCGGTCAGACGGACAAGGTTATCATCCGCCGCAGACAGTTTCTTCTCTGCCTCATGCTTTTTGTAGCGATATTTTGCAATCCCTGCCGCTTCTTCAAAAACATTGCGGCGATCCTCGCCTTTTCTGGAAAGGATCTCGCCGATCTTGCCCTGTCCGATAACAGAATAGCCGTCACGGCCGATACCGGTGTTCATGAACAGCTCGTGAATGTCCTTGAGACGCACAGCCTTACGATTAATAAAGTATTCACTGTCCCCTGACCGATAGTACCGTCTTGTGACGGTAATTTCATCGTACGGAATGTCTACACGGTGAGCGCTGTCGGAATTGTCAAAAGTTACCGACACCTCGGCAAAGCTCATCGGCTTACGCGAATCCGCGCCGCCGAAGATGACATCCTCCATTTTTGTTCCGCGGATGTTTTTGCTGGAAATTTCTCCAAGCACCCAACGCATTGCGTCTGAAATATTGGATTTTCCGCTACCGTTTGGTCCGATGACTACGGTTGCGCCCGGCTCAAAATTCAAAACCGTCTTGTTCGGAAATGACTTAAATCCATGCAGTTCAAGCGATTTTAAGTACACGCGCAGCCCTCCGTTTCCTATAAGTATAGCATTATAATATTAACTTATATATTATACAATATATTTTGCCGCTTTTCAACATTTTTTACGGTTTTTATTGGAAGAAAAAAGAGCAAGTTTTTTGCTATGCAAAAAACTTGCTCCTTGCGCTTCTTTTATTCCTGTCCGAACAGCGCGAGTGCCTGTTTTGCCGCCATTTGCTCGGCGGCGCGCTTGCTCTTCCCCTCGCCCGTGCCGATCACATTGCTGTTAAGGCGCGCTTCAACCGTAAAACGCTTATCATGGTCGGGGCCGCTCTCACCGATGACACAGTATTCGAGGATCTCTCCGCCCGCCTGTTGCACAAACTGCTGTAGCAGCGTTTTGAAATCCTTTGCCGCGCCGCTGATCTCAAGCTGCGAAAGTTGCTGGCTGAGCAGCGGAAGCAAAAACTTTGCCACCGTCTCCTTATTTCTGCCGCTGTCGATAAACATGGCGGCAAGCAACGCTTCAAAAGCGTCTGCAAGCAATGAGGCTCGCTCGCGTCCGCCGCTGAGCTCCTCACCATGACCGAGATTAAGATATTCGCCAAGCGAGATCTTTTTCGCCAGTACTGCAAGCGCCTTTTCGCAGACGATCTCGGCGCGCATGCGGGTAAGCTCGCCCTCGGGGCAATCCGAAAAATCGAAAAATAAGAATTCGCTCGCAATAATCGAAAGCACCGAGTCGCCCAAAAACTCCAGACGCTCGTTACATTCTACGATAGCGCCCCTGCCCTTTGCCTCGTTGGAATAAGACGAGTGCGTCAGCGCAGTTTCCAGCAAGGTACGATCCGAAAATGTGTATCCGATCGTCTGTTCGAGCTCTGCCCGATCTTTACGAAAGCTTTGCATATTTTGCCCCTTTCCTTAGAATTTACGCTTTGGAAGCGTCTTCGCTATCTTTGCTTTTTGTCTCTTCTGCACGCGCACGAAAATCGTTTGCATGTGCGGCAATTTCATAAATAATGCCGGTTTCGACATAGTTTTCTGCTTGTCTGACCGCGTTCAGAATCGCATTGGCATCCGAAGATCCGTGCGCCTTGATCACGGGCTTCGAAATACCGAGAAGCGGTGCGCCGCCATGCTCGGAAGCATCAAACTGTTTTTTCAGCCCTTTCACTTTACTCTTGAGTACAAGCGCGGTCGCTTTCGTGAGCACATTTTCATAGAATACATTTTTGAGTGTGCTCATAAAGAATTTGCCCATTCCTTCAATGGATTTCAGCAAAATGTTGCCGGTAAATCCATCGCAGACCAGTACATCACACGCATCAAACGGAACCTCTTTCGCCTCGACATTGCCCACAAAATGGACAAGTCTCGACTCTGAAAGCAGTTGATTTGCATTTTTGTAGAGTGCCGTGCCCTTGGTGGGTTCGGTACCATTGTTGAGCAAACCTACGCGGGCATTTTCCAGACCGTAGATATTCTCCATATACACAGATCCCATAACGGCGAACTGTTCAAACGTCTTTTCATCCACCTCGATATTCGCACCCGAATCGAGTAGCAAAACCGGCGTGGGGAACGGAAGTACCGTACCGATTGCCGCGCGGTGGATACCCTTGATACGGCGTACGATCAGCGTCGCACCGGCAAGCAATGCACCGGTATTGCCTGCGCTGACAAAAGCATCGCCCTCACCGCGTGAAAGCATCTGCAAGCCTACCGCCATAGAAGAATTGTTTTTGTCGCGCACAACGCTGAGCGCGGCATCTTCCATATCAATGACAACATCCGTGTGTACGATCTCGATTGCCGTAAGGTCAAGCTGCTCCTCGTTTACAACCTGCTCAATGCGCTCACGGTCACCGACCATAACAACCTGCACGCCGAGCGTATCGCGTGCCATAACAGCACCTTTGACCAGTTCCAACGGGGCGTTATCACCGCTCATAACATCTATAATGATTTTCATACACTTTCTCCTGAATCCATACTTTGACGATAGTGGGAAAGGATGTCCAGTGAACGAGCTGCAAGTGCCTCATTCTTTGCTTTTTTGCCGCCCTTCACACGCTTTTCCAGCGGAACTACGATGCCGAAATTGGCATTCATCGGCTGGAAAGCACCTGTGCCGCCGTTTGCAACATAGTGTGCCATGGCGCCGATGACCGTTTCACGCGGAAAGAGCACGCGATCTTTTCCAAGTGCGGTTCTTGCGGCATTGATGCCTGCAAGAAGTCCAGATGCAGCAGATTCAACGTAGCCCTCCACGCCGGTCATCTGCCC
>CAYQBT010000028.1:0-11038 GCA_964415775.1 uncultured Lachnospiraceae bacterium | reverse complement strand
TACGAGGCAATTCCGGTCTCGGGGTGGGGAAGCAGCAGTTCAAATCAAGAAAAAAGTCTTGGCATAGCCATCGTTTGCGACGGCGGGAACGATCCGGACGTGCAACTTACCTTGCACAGAATGATAGAGGCTTTGTTCGGAATTTCCAGTACACGTATTACCGTTTCCCAAAGAAATCAGGTATAATTCATTAAGACAAACAATATATATTACTATAAAAACAACAAGTAGGCGGAGGTAACTTATGAAAAACAAATTTGAACTGCAAAAGGTAGGCTCCTTTTTTAAAAACGCCTATACAAAGATCGGGAAAAAGAATCTGATCGTCGTGCTTGCGATTCTTGTGATCGGCGGCGCTGTATATGTTAATTATCTCTTATTCAGCGATCCCGTAGACACGATCGGTTACGGTACAAACAACATGGCAGATACATACGGAACCGGAGATACCAAAAACACGGTCATCGAAAACGCTCCCTCACAGGACACCTATTTTTCGACCACAGTGCTTTCCAGACAAAAAGCGAGAGATGAGGCTTTAGAAGTACTGCAAACCGTCGTAGAAAGTGCAGAAGCCATGCAGGAGACAAAGGCACAGGCCTTCGCAGACATTTCACAGATTGCCAAGGATATTGAGAGCGAAGCCAATATTGAAACCTTGATCGAAGCAAAAGGATTCTCTGATTGCATAGCGGTTGTGAACGGAAGCACGGTCAACATTGTGGTTAAGACGGACGGTCTTCTTGCAAATGATATTGCGCAAATAAATGAGATAGTATATGAGCAAGCCGGTGTTTTACCGGTAGATGTAAAGATCGTAGAACGCGCAAACTAAGAAGAAAGCGACGGCAATGCCGTCGCTTTCTTTGTTACATCGAGGTCGTATTGCTTTTTGCCTCAAAAGAGTGGCAATCAGTGCACTGTGTAACCGTGGGGTTCTCTTCATGTGTTACCACTTTGATTTTTTCAAGAGAGCAGAAGTTCTTGTCAGCACAGTGGTGCTTGCACTGATTTACGGTGCATTCAATACACATATTTGCGTTATGGGTATTCTCCATAGTTTTACCTTTCCTTCCCGTAAGGATAGCCTTACCATAAAATCTGAGACAGAACGCCTCAAATACAGTATTCCCATAGCAAACAGTTTTATTCCAGAATACCGTCCAACCAATTACGAAGCACGCGGGAAACGATTCCGCTCATGCTTTCCAGTTCTTCGGAGTAGACCGGAATAATGGTCGGCGCCGCAGATGTCCAGATCATTCCGTTTTGCAGTGCTGCTGTCAGCCTTTTTGTATCCATAGGTGTGAATGTAAGTTTTCGTGAACAAAGGTAAATGGTATCGGGATCGTATGCTGCTGCTACCGTCTTTAAAAGATCCAGAACAGGCGCAGTAACATCAGCGACACTGGCGGCTTCTCTTAAAAAATTTGCATATGTAATTCCGGGGGCATAGGGCAGATCACCAAGCCTGCCGGCGAGAGTATTTCCGCGCAGATATACGCCGTGATCGCAGGTGGTGCACTCGATACTGTCTCCTATTGTGAGACAAGAAATACAGCGTTCCTTATAGTCATCGATTTGTTCGATAATCCCCGCGGCGCACAGTCGATTTGCATTGTCGATCACAATATTCTTGTGCTTAAAGATTCTGGATATATTCTGCATCAACTTCAGCGTACCAAGCTCGGGAATCATGGAGGAAAGAATGCGGTCGTTCTCTGCATCATAAACACCTGCAACAGATACGCCGATTCCAAGCGCTTTTTGATTCTTGTATTCTTTTTTCAGTAGCGCAAGCGTTTGCGTCAAAAATTGTACAAATTCGCTTGCGCAGTATTGCGGCCCATCTACACAGCGATACTCAACCTTGTCCCGTATTTTGCCTTCCAGATCCATAATATAAAACCTGAAAGCACGGGATGCAATTTCAAAAACCGGGATCAACCAATCATGGCGTATGCGAAAAACCTCCGCACGGCGCCCCGCCGTCTTGGAAATCCGCTTAGAATGCAGGATAATGCCGCTTGCGCCAAGCATATTGACAATTTTTCCTACGGTCATTAAGCTAAGAGCGGTTTCCTTTGCAATCTCAAGCTTGGTTATATGCTTTTTCCGCGCGATTGCCCCTAAAACCGCATGGACGTTTTCGCGTTTGATCGATTGTACAGATAACTTTGTCATATAACCTCCGAAAGCATAACAACTATTCAAAATTATATACCGTATAGATTTCTTTGTCAATAATTCTATAATTTCCCTTTGCGTGATTTTGCATACCAAATTTCCCGATTGTCAATACTTCGTAATGAAAGAAATTTCATAGGAGTTTGACATGCATTTCAGTAAAGTGGAAATCTGCGGCGTAAACACTGCGAAATTAAAAAACCTTACTAATGAGGAAAAAAAAGACCTGCTGAAGCGCACAAAAGACGGAGACTCTGCGGCACGGCAACAGTTGATTGACGGTAATTTACGACTGGTATTGAGCATAATACAAAGATTTACAAATAGACGGGAAAACATGGATGATCTGTTTCAGGTTGGGTGTATCGGACTCATCAAAGCCATTGATAATTTCAATACAGAACTGGATGTGAAGTTTTCCACATATGCCGTACCGATGATTATCGGGGAGGTTCGCCGCTATTTGCGCGACAATAACACGATTCGCGTCAGCAGATCTATGCGTGACATGGCATACAAGGCGCTCCAGGCCAAAGAACAGCTATCCAAGTCATTACTTCGGGAACCTACCGTTGAAGATATTGCAAAAGCGATCGGAGAGCCAACAGATGCGGTATCCCGCGCTATGGAAGCCATTATCGAGCCTGTGTCTCTGTACGATTCTGTTTTTAACGACGGCGGTGACTCGATTTTTGTAATTGATCAGATCAGCGACCATAGCGTGGACGATGACATGTGGCTGGAGGATATAGCGCTCAGAGAAGCCATGAAAAAATTAGGAAAACGTGAAAAAGACATCATAAATATGCGTTTTTATAACGGAAAAACACAAATGGAAATTGCCGAAGAGATCGGTATCTCGCAAGCACAGGTCTCACGCCTGGAAAAAGGGGCATTAGAAAGAATTAAAAAGCAAATAAATTAGAATAAAATAGGTTCAGAGGAACCTATTTTATTCTACATCAAAGTATTGTTTTCATTTCATCTAACATGTTACCAATATAGATGCCGTAGCCTGTCGTGGGATCGTTGATCATTACATGCGTAATTGCACCGATCAGCTTGCCGTTTTGTAAAATCGGACTACCGCTCATCCCCTGTACAATACCACCCGTCTTGGCGATCAGGCGGGCATCTGTAACCTTGACAATATAGTTTTTCGTCTTGGCGGCGGTATTATGATTGATCTCACAGATTTCAATTGCATACTCGTCTATTTTGTTTTCATCCAGTGTGCATAATATACTCGCTTTCCCGACCTTCACATCCTCCATTTTTGCAATCGTAACGGTGGTAGTAGGAAGCTCAGGCGGTTCTGTAAAAATGCCGTAAACACCAACCTCGGTATTGCGCAGAAGCTTACCGCACTTATCACTATTTAAATTGCCGCGCAACTCGCCCGGAGAACCGCTTTTTCCTTTGTTGATACCGTTGATTTCCACATTGCTGATATAACCGCTATCGATCTTCAACACCGCGCCGCTTTCGCTGTCACAAATTCCGTGTCCAAGCCCTGCAAAAACGTGCGACTCCGGCTCTACAAATGTGACTGTGCCGATGCCGGCAGAGGAATCCTTCAGCATGACACCGAGACGGAAAGAATCGCTGTTGTCACACTTCTTTGGTGTCAGACTGACGCGGAATTCCTTTTGTCCCCTTTGCAGTACCATGGCAATCGGGGTTCCGTTCGATCGGTTTACCGCATTAACAATATCATTTATGGAAGAGACGTTTTTACCATTCACATTTGTAATAATATCGTTGGCAATAATGCCGGCTTCTTCCGCAGGGGAAACCTCCACCCCGCTTGAAACAAACGGATTGGTCCGAACGACCGTCACTTCGCCGGCACTGAAGCGTACGCCAAAAGGCATGCCGCCAAGAAAAACTTCGGTGTTCGTATAAGTTTCAGAAATGTCATTACCGCTTGACACAACCGCTGCCGAACCGGAAATCAATAAGACAAAGGAAATAAAACAGCAGAGAATGTTATATTGAATTTTGCTTTTTATCATAACTTGATTATCCTTTCATTCGCGCATTCGAATACGAGCGCATCTTGCCTGCGGGCGAATACGCCTTCCGCGGCTGATTGAAACATTCGCTCGTGTTTAATTTGCTCCGGTGCTATCAATTTATGAATTGCAAAATTATATGCTATAGGCAATTTTTATTTTTACATACAAAAATACTTCTTTCAAACCAGTAAGCTTAAAAGAAGTATTCTCGGATCTCTATAGACAATTAATTAAAACTTTTTGTGTGTTCAACTGCGTTTTTCCATCCGGTAAGTAAAATAGTCCGATTCTCTTCCTGCATATCTGGCAGGAATTTTTTGTCGGTTTTAGAAATACTTGCAGTATCGGAAATATCAGAATACACACCGAGTGCAAGTCCTGCGAGCAGAGCAGCGCCAAGCGCGGTCGTTTCGGTGCAGATCGGACGAAGTACTGACAAGTCACTGATATCCGCTTGGAAAGAAAGCAAGAAGTTATTTGCCGCCGCACCGCCATCTGCTTTCAGCGATCCGAAGGTCACGCCGCATTCTTCTCGAATAGCACACAAAAGATCGTTGGTCTGATACGCCATAGATTCAACAGTAGCACGAATAATCTGGTTGCGTGTGGTTGCTCTCGTTATGCCAATGATAGAGCCGCGCGCGTACGGATCCCAATACGGAGCACCCAGACCGCAAAATGCGGGAACGACATATACACCTCCGCAATCCACGGTTTGCTTAGCAATTTCTTCGGTTTCTGCCGCGCTTTGGATCAGGTTTAATCCATCGCGTAGCCACTGAATTGCCGCACCGCAGACAAATACAGAACCTTCTGCCGCATAGGTCACTTTGTCGCCAATTGACCAAGCAACGGTCGTCAAAATACCACTCTTTGGAATAATCGGCTTTTCACCGATGTTCATCAGCAAAAAGCCTCCGGTTCCATAGGTATTCTTAACATCGCCTACCGTATGACACCCTTGACCGAACATTGCGGCCTGCTGATCTCCCGCCACACCTGCAATCGGCAAGCGTTCGCCGAGCACATCCCGATCGGTATAGCCAAACAGACCGGATGAAGGCTTTACCTCGGGCAAAAGAGAGCGGGGGATCGTAAACACCCCAAGCAGTTCGTCATCCCAAGCAAGTGTGTGAATATTGAACAGCATGGTGCGCGAAGCGTTTGTTACATCCGTTGCAAAAATGGTCCTGCCCGAAAGATTCCACATCAGCCATGTATCTACCGTACCGCACAGCAGATCGCCCTTTTCGGCTTTTTCACGAGCGCCGTCGACGTTATCCAGAATCCATTTAATTTTCGATGCCGAAAAATACGGATCGCAGACAAGTCCGGTTTTTTCTTTTATAAACTGTTCATATCCCCTTGCTTTCAGCTGTTCACAATAATCCGCAGTACGGCGGCATTGCCATACAATGGCATTGTATATCGGCTTTCCTGTATGCTTATCCCATACGATCACGGTTTCACGCTGGTTGGTGATACCAATGCCGATAACCTCGTTCCATGTAGCGCCGATTTTGAGCAGAGCTTCCAGTGCCACGGAAGTTTGTGAGGAAAAAATTTGCATCGGATCGTGTTCTACCCAACCGTCTTGCGGGAAAATCTGCTCATATTCTTTGGAAGCAATGCTGACAGGAACACCGCCTTCTGTAAACAGAATACACCGCGAACTGGTTGTACCTTGGTCCAGAGCCATTAAATATTTACCCATGTTTTCCTCCTACAATACAAAAGAGTCTCCTGAGAAGACTCTTTTGCAAACTTATTTGATTTCAACGGTAACCTTTTTCTCTACAGAGGTTGCAGTGGCCTTCATCACAGTGCGGAGTGCCTTTGCGATTCTGCCATGTCTGCCGATGACTTTTCCCATATCGTCTGGAGCAACGCTCAGAGTCAAAAGAACTTCGCCGTCCTCGGTTTCGGTTTCCGTAACCGATACGCTATCCGGAGATTCCACGATAGCCTTAGCCATGTCGGTCAGCACATCTTTCAATTCGATCATTCAGCTGTCACCGAAATTATTTTACGATACCGATCTTCTTGAGAAGCGCCTTAACAGTATCGGTAGGCTGTGCGCCGTTCTTAAGCCATGCCTCTGCCTTTTCAGCATCGATCTTGATCTCTGCGGGCTCGGTCAGGGGATTGTAGTAACCGATTTCTTCAACGAACTTACCATCTCTGGGGTCGCGAGAATCTGCAACGATTACACGGTAGAAGGGAGCCTTCTTAGCGCCCATTCTTCTAAGTCTGATTTTAACTGCCATTTGATTTGTCCTCCAAAAATATATAAATAATAATTTTTACAAAAATCCGTTAAAACGGCATTTTCATCTTTTTACCAAGCATACGGGTCATATGCTTTTGATTGCCGGTAAGCTGCTTCATCAGCTTTTTCATCTGGTCAAACTGTTTTAAGATCTTATTGATCTCTTCGACCGATGTACCGCTACCGGCGGCAATGCGCTTCTTGCGCGAGAAGTCGAGAATTTCGGGCTTAGCGCGCTCTTTTTTCGTCATGGAGAGAATGATTGCTTCCATATGCGCAAGCGCCTTCTCGTCGATTTTTGCGTCCTTGAGCGCCCCCGGCTTCATGCCCGGCATCATACCGAGTACCTGCTCAAGAGAACCCATATTTTTGAGCTGTGCCATCTGTTCCAGATAGTCATCCAGCGTAAAGGTAGATTCACGAAACTTCTTTTCCAGTTCGGCTGCCTTTTTCTCGTCATATGCCTGTTCCGCTTTTTCAATCAGCGTAAGCATATCTCCCATACCGAGGATACGGGAAGCCAGTCTGTCCGGATGAAAAGGCTCGATAGTGTCAAGTTTTTCGCCGGTACCAATAAATTTGATCGGCTTTCCGGTGATATGGCGGATCGACAGAGCAGCGCCGCCGCGCGTATCGCCATCCATTTTGGTCAATACAACGCCGGTGATATCCAAAAGGTCATTAAAGCTCTGCGCTACATTGACTGCGTCCTGGCCGAGCATCGCATCCGCTACCAGCAGAACCTCTGTCGGATCTACAGAAGCTTTAATGTTGCGGAGCTCGTTCATCAGCTCTTCATCCACATGGAGACGACCGGCAGTATCGATAAACACCATATCGTGTCCGTTTTTCTTTGCATACGCGACGCTGGCTTTTGCAATCTCCACGGGAGAAATATTGGTTCCCATGTTGAATACGGGGATGCCAAGCTGGTCGCCGACGACCTCGAGCTGTTTGATTGCAGCAGGACGGTAAACGTCGCAGGCAACGAGCAGAGGATTTTTGCCTTTTTTCTTATAATAGGAAGCAAGCTTGCCGCTGTGCGTAGTTTTTCCGGCACCTTGCAGACCGACCATCATAATGACCGTAGGGGGAGCAGAGGCAATTTCGAGTTTTGCATTTTCCGAACCCATCAGGCGGATCAATTCTTCGTGAACGATCTTGATAACCTGTTGAGCAGGGAGGAGGCTCTCCAGTACTTCTGCACCAAGCGCGCGCTCCGTGACGATCTTGACAAAGTCTTTTACGACCTTGAAGTTTACATCGGCTTCAAGCAGCGCGAGCTTGACTTCACGCATGCCTTCTTTGACATCCGCTTCGGTCAGCTTGCCCTTATTCTTGAATTTTTTGAACGCATTGGCAAGCTTGTCGCTTAAACTTTGAAACATATGCTTATCCATTCCGCCGCCCGTGGCAGCATTATTCTCCAAGAAGCTTGAGTGCGCGAATCTGTTCGATTTCGGCATGCAAGCGATCGATAATTTCTTGTGTAGGTGCGCTTTGTTCCACCATTTTGGACACCGAAAGCAAGTTTTCTGCAACGGTGTCATACGCAGTACCGAGCTTGACAAAACGATTGGCGAGTCCGAGTTTGTTTTCAAGATTGATAAGCTCGTCTTCTGCTTTTTTCAGTATATGTCGGACGCCTTGCCGTGTAAGACCGTTACTCTCCGCAACTTCTGCAAGGGAAAGATCTTCATTATAATAAAGATCCAGAATCCCGCGTTGCTTTTCGCTCAGCATTTCGCCGTAAAAATCCAGCAAGAAGGAAATGTTCATATTCTTTTCAAACATTCCAATCGCCTCATTTCAATGGTGTAAAGCAAAACACTTTACAGAGTATACCATGTACTTTTCGACTTGTCAATAGTTTTTTATAAAATAAAAAAATCTTGATATATTCTACACGATATGATACAATGAACACGGAAGGCAACTGCGATCATAACGCACGGTAGCATTTCCGGTGCGTTCAGAAAGGGAGGACATGTATATTACTTGTTCTAAAATTTGACAATGAATATTGTGTTAAAATTTGATTACTATTCACGCGCAATTTATGTACCGGACGGGTATATATTTGATGTCAAAAAAATGCAATCTCAGTTTTTTGAATGGTTACATGATCAACCGGATTGTTTTATTCAAGACAAAAATGGAAATTTAGCCTTTAGCTATAACGAAGATTCGGTTGTAAAGTATATTAACAATGTTATTTTGTGCGATAGTAAGGAGAAAGCCTATTACATTTCAAATATGCATAAAGTCAACGGGCGAGTGTATACATTGGAGTTTTAAAAACGCTATGATAAGCATAGCCGGGAAAGTTCTCAGTGTTAATACCGTTAGTTGATTTTTTATCGATAGTCACTACGAATATAAAGATGCTATGACCATCACTTACTAACTTGTAAATACTTTTTTATAGAAAAAGAGGGAATCCCCCTCTTTTCTTATTTTGCGTTCATCTTTAGATACGCATTGATAAAGCCGTCAATTTCGCCATCCATCACGGCACGGATATTACCGTCTTCGTAGCCGGTGCGAGTGTCCTTGGCAAGTGTGTAGGGCATGAATACATAGGAGCGGATCTGCGATCCCCATTCAATGTTTGTTTTGTTGCCCTGTATGTCCTCGATACGCTCCAATTTTTCGCGCGCCTTGATCTCCATGAGCTTAGAAATCAGCATCTTCATTGCAGTTTCCTTGTTCTGCAACTGGCTACGCTCGGTCTGACAGCCGACAACAATGCCGGTAGGCTTGTGCAGAATACGGATTGCAGAGTCGGTCTTGTTAACATGCTGACCGCCGGCACCGCTCGAACGGTGAGCAGTTACCTCAATATCCTCGTCGCGGATCTCAACTTTTCCGTCATCCTTGAACTCGGGCATGACCTCGACAGAAGCAAAGGAGGTCTGTCTGCGTCCGGAAGCGTCAAACGGAGAAACACGTACAAGACGGTGTACACCGTTTTCGCTCTTGAGATAGCCGTATGCATTTAGTCCGGACACCATAATCGTAGCACTCTTGATGCCCGCTTCTTCACCGTCCAGCCAGTCGATCAGCTTCACATCATATCCGTGCTTTTCGCCCCAACGGGTATACATTCTATAGAGCATCAGCGCCCAGTCCTGCGCCTCTGTGCCACCGGCACCGGGATGGAAAGAAAGAATCGCATTATACGAATCGTACTCACCCGAAAGCAGAAGCTCAAGACGCATACGCTCCTCGGTCACCATGATTGCTTCCATCTCGGTCTGCACCTCAGGAACGCAGGATTCGTCGTTTTCTTCAATTGCCATCTCTGCAAGCGCAATAGCATCCTCAAGTTTCTGTGCGAGCTTTTCGTATGCCTCGATTTTATCTTTCAACTGCTTGACCTGCTGCAAAACCTTGCTCGAATTCTCCTGGTCATTCCAAAAATCCTCTGCATAGGTCTGTTTGTCAAGTTCAGCCGCACGCTCACGAAGCTCATCAATGCGGAGAGCACT
Source organism: uncultured Lachnospiraceae bacterium (assembly GCA_964415775.1). Taxonomy (GTDB): domain Bacteria; phylum Bacillota; class Clostridia; order Oscillospirales; family CAG-272; genus UMGS902. The sequence goes on along the minus strand of CAYQBT010000028.1, from coordinate 1,073 downwards.
GCCAAGCTCCTGGATCTTCGCGCGCTGTTCGTTTAAACTGTATTTAGCCTCTTCCAGTGCAACTATCAAGAGTAATACCTCCAAAAATTCATTAACTATATTAGTATAGCATATCTCACGGTAGATTTGCAAGTATTTTGTACAAACATACTTGCAGAGTATTTTTGTGGCGACAACTTGACATTTAAAACATTGGGCATTATAATATAGGTACATTAAATGAAAAGGATGGATGAATCATGGTAGTAACGAAAAACAGCCTGATCGGCGATGTTCTGGATTACAATGTTGACACGGCACAGTTCTTTATGGAGATCGGCATGCATTGCCTCGGTTGCCCGCATTCCCGCGGCGAATCGATTGAAGAAGCATGTGGCGTTCACGGCACGGATGCAGACGCGCTTGTTAAAAAAATCAACGAGTTTTTGGCTTCTAAATAAGGAAAAGCCTTTCCGCATATACGGAAAGGCTTCCTTTGTATGAGAGTATGATGCAAGAAAATATCATTCGTCCGCGCCTTGGATGGTTTGCCGAGCGTGTGCGGCGTGGAGTACAGTTTGCCGACATCGGTACCGATCATGCCAAACTGCCGGTATACTTGGTACAAAGCGGGAAAGTGACTCACACGATCGCCTCGGATATCGGGGAAGGTCCGATCGCCCGCGCGCGTGCCTATATACGTGCCTGCGGATTAGAAAACAAGATTGACACTTTTATCGGTGACGGTATCGCACATTTACCGATCACTTCTCCTGCCGATATTGCGATCTGCGGCATGGGTGGGGAAACGATCCGCAATATTATCGACGCGACGCCTTCTTTAAAAGATGCAAATATACATCTTCTGTTGCAACCTATGACCGATTTTTCGCTGCTGAGAAACTACCTTGCAGAAAACGGTTATTCCGCAATAGAGGAAGACATTGTATCCTCGGACGGTCGCATGTATCAATGCATGGTATATGTTTATACCGGTAAACCGTATGAAATATCCGCGGTCGAAGCAGAGCTTGGAAAATTGTGCATACAAAAGCGAAGCGAGACCTTTTTGCGATATGTACAGCGCAGACGGG
>CAYQBT010000027.1:0-11236 GCA_964415775.1 uncultured Lachnospiraceae bacterium | reverse complement strand
CATGACTACAAACAGTACAACCGCGATCGTCGAAGCGTAGCCCATCTCGTAACGCTGTCCGCCGTAGTCGTCCAAATGGTGCATGATCGTGTGTGCCGCATACTCGGTAGAGGGAAATCCGCAAAGTGCTGTAACGATACCGCCGAAGCCGAAGGACTGTGTGATCGAAAGCACTGCACCGAACATCAGCTGCGGACGCATGTACGGCAGGGTGATGTACCAGAACTCCTGCCACCGGTTTTTAACACCGTCTACCGCACCTGCCTCATAGAGGTGACGCGGTACGTTCTGCAGACCTGCAATGAACGAAAGGAATGCAGTACCGAGCGATGTCCAGAGCGCAACTACGATACACAGAGGCATGATATAGTCAACATCCTGGAAGAAACGGATCTCTTTATCGATCCAACCCAGATTGAGCAATGTACCGTTTACCCAGCCGTAGGAGTCAGAGCTGAACAGCGTCTGCCATACGAGGTAAACCGAGCCGGAAATGGAAGGCGCATAGAAGATCAGGGTCACGACCGAACGAAGCTTGGGACCAAGCTCGTTGATGAACCATGCGATCAGCAGTGCCATGATGTACGAAACAGGTCCCGTGATACTTGCAAAGATCAGGGTGTTCTGTGCCGCCAGAAGGAAGGTGTCGTCGTCGAGGAACAGACGCACATAGTTGGTCAGACCAACGAAGTTGGGCATTTCCAACATATTGAAGTCCGTGAAGCTGAGCGCGATGGACAGGGCAACAGGCCAGACCGTGAAGATGAAGAACAGGATCATGAACGGTGCGATCATGAGATACGCAACCTTGTTCTTCTTCATTTCCCTCCAGGTCCACTGAGCCTTCGTCATGTCTTTTCTCGCTACCGGACGCTTTACTGCCGTTTTGTTTGACATGAATTATCTCTCCTTATTATAATATTCTGCAAGCGTCCGCTCTTATCTGCCGTTTTCGGCAAGCCAAGCCTGCATCTCGTCATACACCTCAGGAGCAGTCTCATACGTCTTACCCGAAGGCAACGTAGGAAGATCAAACTCTTCGCGTTTACGTGTGATTTCTTTATTGATCGTCGTTACATACTTCTGCAACTCGGTAATGGGGTCTGCACCCTCGTTAACCACTGCGCGCTGTGCGAACGACAGGTAACGCGTAAAGATGTAAGCGCCCGGATAGTTTGCAATCGCCGCCAGGTTATTGAACTGATCGGCAAGTGCCTCGTACTCACTGGTCGTCCAAGGCATTTCTGCAATTGCAAGACGGTTAGCGGTGTTGTACTTCGCCGCCTGACCGATCGTGGTTACAAGGTCACTACCGTAAGCAGCCTGTGCCTTATAGCCGCAGTACCAGCGGATGTATTCCCATGCACTGTCACGGTCCTCGGTGCCCGGAAGCATGACCGTTGCCGCAACGGCATTTACTGCTCTGTAATCGCGTGTTCCGTCCTCACGAACGGTACCCGGCAGCGGAACCATTTCCCACAGACCGTCGATTTCAGTTGCGAAAACGGTCAACTGGTTGTAGGTGCCACAGTAATCCGCGATCAGGATCGGCATCTCACCGGTTCTGAAACGGTTCGGACCGTCAAAGGTATAGGGGAAAGAGTAGTCGGTATAGAATCTCGTGTATGTCTCGAAAGCTTTCAGCGAAGCATTGGAGTCCAGACCGCAACGGAGTCCGTCATCTGCGAAACGGTCGCCGCCCATCTGATAGAAGAAGATATCGCAGTCGGGGGTAAGACCGATCTCCATGTTGTTCGCCTGCAGCACGGGGAGCATCGAAAGGATGTCGTCCCATGTCTTCGGGATCTCAAGTCCGAGGTCGGCAAGAATGTCGATACGAACGAACATCATTGCGAAGCTGACGCGCTCGGGCATACCGTAGACCGTGCCGTACAGGCTGACCGGAACAACGGAAGACTCGTGGAACTCGGAGATCGCCTCGTCAAAGCCTTCATAATCATTTAAAGGAAGAACAGCATTACGGATCGCGTAGTTGATAACATCTGTACCGCCAAGACCAAGGAATACATCCGGACCCTGTCCGGAGAGAACCGAGGGCAGAAGCGTACCGCCGGAAACCAGTTTTACGTTAACGCCGATGTTGCTGCTTGCCGTAAAGTCACTCGTCACAAGGTTTTTAAGGATCTTTGCCTGGTCACGACCTTCATTCGTCCAGACCTCAATGTTCTTGTCGGTTGCCTCCTGCGAAACAGCACCCATGGTGCTGTAGTCAGTGAAGAAGCTTGCCCAGAATGCCTTGAACTCGAATGCGATCGCTTCAAAGAAGGAAGCATTTGCCTTCGGCACTGCCGCATCGGAGGGCTGGATCAGGATATAGTCCACACGCAGCGGCTGGCTACGAACGCCGTTGAGCCATGTACCGAGCGTACCGATATAGGTCTTGAGGTTTTCCAGGTTCGGCGCGATCTCATCTTCATCTGCGCCCATTTTCTGCAACAGAAATGCAACCTTGTCCAGCGTTGCAGTCTGCGAACCCTTTTCGCCGCAGAGACCGGTAATGTACTCGGATACCTGATAGAGGTTTCTCGACTCGATCAGCATCGTGCGGATGGTGTTGGGCATCAGTCTCTCAAAGCCGTAGTCGCGGTACTTATCGGGAGACGTACCGGTTAGCTTCATGATGTCCAGATAGCATTCGTTAATATTATTAAGGGAAGTCTCAACCTTACGGATGATGTCCGCGAACTGTCCAAGGCTGACCTCCAGACGAAGGGTGTGCTTGCCGGGCGTGAGATAGAACTCAAACGCGGTGGTACCGTCGGTCAGCGCCTCACAGCCCCAGTCCTTGGAATAGTCGAAGCGAAGCTCCGTGCACTCTGCAAACGGGATCTCGCCGTCGAGATATACCGTTCTCGAAGCAAACATACCCGAAAGGTCGTTCTGCTTGCTGCGGAATACGATGCTGTAGAAGCCTTCGGTCTTGACCTCGAAGTCGTATTCTACCCACTGTCCGACCGTCTTGAAGTTGGTGCTGCCGCCCATGAAGTTCAGGATCTGCAGCTGCGGGTCCTGCGGAGAGGTTACCGCACTGGTACGGTCGGTCAAGGGATAGATCGACTCATCCGACTGGCGAACAGGCTGCTCCGCCTCCATGGTGATAACATCCTGTCCCTTTGTATATGTATACTGCGCTTTGTACTCCTCGTAGGTGGGCAGATCCTCGAAAGGCGTGAGCGTAATGGTCTTGATACTCATCGGCTCGCGGACTGCTTCCAGCGTAACGGTGTTTTCGCCTTCTTTGAAGTAGAACTGAAGCGCTTCCTTATAGTAGCCGGAAGAATCCTTAACGGTATACTCCGTCCAGTCTATCGCACTGGCGTTATCGGGGCGGATATCGTTGCCCGCAACGTCCTTGAGGAAGCGTACACTGCCATCCTCCTGCGCGGTGTAGATGGGCGCCCAGCTCTTGGTAACGGTGATCGAGCGCGCCTCCGAGAACGGCACCTTGCCGTTTACATACAGGATACGCTCAATATCCGTAGACTTTTCGGTATCGCCCTCTTCGAGCAATGCGTCACCGGGGTAGCAAAGCAGCTCAACCGTGTACAGACCGGCAGCCGGAACGTCGACCTTCCAGGTCACCTTTCCGCTTGCCGAGGTATACAGCGACTTTTCCTTGTCGCCGTTCACATCGGTCAGCACCTTTACACCCTTGTCCGTCGTCGCATCGGCAACGAACTCGGTCGCATCAATCGTGATCGCACGGTCGCCGCGCGGGATATTTGCATGCGATGCAAGATACTCCTCGTAGTCATCCGTGTCCAGGATCTCATTCCATTCTGCCATGGTACGGCTGCCGGATAGCGTCTCCGGTTCGCTCGTAGCAAACGCCGCAAGCGAAAAACTGCCGCAAGCCAGAGTCAGAGCAAGGAAGAGAGCCAACGCTCTTGACAGCTTCGTTCTCATCATAGATCTTGTTCCTCCCAAAGCGAGTGATGTTACACATATACACGCATATATACGCACGCACACGCGCGCACGCGCACGGATAATAAATTGCGGAATCCCCTGCACCGTCGGCGCAAGCGATTCCAAAAGCAAAATGCACAAAAGAAACAGCAAACGATGTTTTTCAGCAAAGCACGCAACTTTCCTGTGCAATATTACCCATAGATGTGCTTATATATTTTAGCACGAGCACCCTGCAGTTGTCAAGAGTGCCAAACGCTGGTTTTTTTCATTATGTTTCTCCAAGAAGTCGTTTTTTTGTTTCTTTATATATATCTAAAAAATGTTTTCGGTGCGCCTTTCGAGAAAATAGGAATGCTTCTCAATTCTTTTTTTGGAATAAGGTTAATGTAATTAACATTATAGTCTTAAAATACGCTTATTTTGAAGTTTTTGTGATATATTTCTGTGGTAAAAATAAAATTGTTAATCAAAGTAAACATTTTTGGGGGATGGTTTTAAGATTTTTCCACCTGTGCACGGCAGTTTTGGTTTTTGTGCAAAACAGACAATTTCAAAGCAAACTTTTCTACACGTGTACAAATTGCACAACACGTAGAAAAATATTTCAATTTTGCAAAATACATTCAAAAAACTCTTCCGATTTTTCCGTTTTTCTATAATTTATTAGAATTTCGTGGTAAAAAACACCCTGCCGGCGCTCTATTTCACCGGCAGGGAAAAATTCTTACTCTTCTTCGATTTCGTGCTCGTGATCGTGATCTTCGCCCATCAAAGCAGCCGCCTCTGCGATCACGGGGTGGTCAATGCCCTGCTTCTTATAGTAGTCTGCAAGCGCACACTTGACAGCCTCTTCCGCAAGCACCGAGCAATGTACCTTGACCGCCGGCAGACCGCCGAGTGCGTCGATGACTGCCTTGTTGGTGAGCGTCAGCGCTTCATCAATGCTCTTGCCCTTGATCAGCTCCGTCGCCATCGAGGAGGTCGCAACCGCTGCACCGCAGCCGAAGGTCTTGAACTTAACATCCACGATGGTGTTATTCTCGATCTTGAGGTACATTTTCATAATATCGCCGCATTTCGCATTGCCGATCTCACCGATACCGTCTGCATCCTCGATCACACCCACATTGCGCGGATGCGTGAAATGATCCATGACTTCTTCACTATATAACATACTCATTGTCGTGTTCTCCTTATTTCTCTTTCGCCTGTACTTCCTCATACAGCGGGCTCATATCGCGCAGACGCTGAATGATTGGGGGCAGTTTTTCCAGAATATAATCCGCATCCTCTTTAGTCGTCTCATTCGAGATCGAAAGACGGAGCGAACCGTGTGCACGCTCGTGCGGCACGCCAATCGAAAGCAAAACATGCGACGGATCAAGCGAAGCCGAGGAGCAAGCCGAACCGGTGGACGCCGCAATGCCCTCAAAATCGAGCAACAGCAGCATACTCTCGCCCTCGATAAACTCAAAGCCGATATTGACATTGCCGGGCAGTCTGCCCTCGCGCGGACCGTTCAACGTGCTGTACGGAATAGTAGCAAGAATGTTGTCGATCAGATAGTCGCGCAGTTCCCTCACCTTTTCCATTTCGGGCAGGTGGGAACATGCGTTTTCCAGCGCGGTCGCAAGACCGATAATATACGGCAGATTCTCGGTACCACCGCGCTTGCCGCGCTCCTGTCCGCCGCCGTCGATCAGACTGCCGATGCGCACGCCCTTTTTCACATAGAGCGCACCAATACCCTTGGGTGCATGGATCTTGTGACCGGAAAGCGCCAGCAGATCCACGCCAAGCTCCTTGACGTTTACGGAGATGTTGCCGATCGCCTGCACGGCATCGGTAAACATCAGCGCACCGTGTGCATGTGCGATCTCGGCAATCTCCTTGACGGGCTCGATCGTACCGATCTCGTTATTGGCAAGCATCACCGAGACCAGCGCGGTCTTGTCGCTGATGACAGCCTTCAGCTCATCGATCGAAACGACACCGTTTTCGTCCACGCCGAGATAGGTGACCGTAAAGCCCTCTTTTTCGAGTGCCGCGCAGGCATGGAGTGCCGCGTGGTGCTCGATCTTCGTCGTAATAATATGAGTTCTTCCCTTTTGCTTGCCGGCAAGCGCCGCGCCCTTCAGTGCCCAGTTGTCCGATTCGCTGCCGCAGGAGGTGAAGAAGATCTCCTTTGCATCCGCACCGAGGCACGCCGCGATCCTTGCCCGCGCATCCTCCAGCGCAATCGCTGCTTCGCGTCCTTTTGCATGCAGACTGGACGGATTGCCCCACTTCTCCGCGAGGTACGGCATCATAGCGTCAACAACTTCTCTTGAAACCGGCGTGGTTGCCGCGTTGTCGGCATATACGTATCTTTTCATTCTATTTCTCCTTGCACGTTTCGTGCCTATATACCTATTGCTCTAACATAATATTTTATACCCTATTGATAAGAAATGCAAGCGGATTTTATATATTTTCGCATTTTTTTCGAATTTCTACTCTGTATTGACTTTTATTTGGCTATATTCTATAATGAAAGTAATAAAAACATTTCTCCCCTGGAGGCTTTTCATGCAAAGAATCGGCATTGATCTCGGCGGCACCAATATTGCCGCGGGCATCGTAGATGAAAACGGAGTTATCCTGTATAAAGATTCGGTTCCTACCGGCGCATCCCGCGAAAAGGAGGTCATTATAGAGGACATCGCGGCACTCTGCCGCTCGCTTGCCGCATCGGCAGGAATCACCCTTGCCGAGATCGCATCGGTCGGCATCGCCGTACCCGGCGGTGTGGACGAAAAGAGCGGTGAGATTCTCTTCACCCCCAACATTCCCTTTTCGGGCATAAACATCTGCAAAGTGCTGTCAGAAAAGCTCGACGGTATATGCGTGCGCGTCACGAATGACGCCAATGCCGCAACGCTTGCCGAGGTACTCGCCGGCGCGGCGAAAGGCGCAGACAATGCCGTGATGATCACGCTCGGTACGGGCGTCGGCGGCGGCATCGTTATTGATAAAAAGATCTACAGCGGTTCAAACGGTCTCGCAGCCGAGCTTGGACACTTCGTACTGCAAATGGGCGGCGAAAAATGCGGCTGTGGCAGACGCGGCTGCTTTGAAGCCTATGCCTCCGCGACCGCGCTGATCCGCATGACCAAGGAAGAGCTGAACACCTGCTTCATGACCGGGGAAGCCACCCTGATGTCCGAGAGCAGCAAGATCAGCGCGCGTACCGCGTTTGACGCCTTCCGCGCAGGCGACAAGGCGGCGGCAAGAGTGATCGAACGGTATACAAACGCACTGGCAAACGGCATCGTTTCGCTGATCAACATCTTCCAGCCCGATGTTTTCATCATCGGCGGCGGTGTTTCGGGCGAAAAGCAGTTTTTGATCGACCTGCTTCAGCCGAAAGTGGATGCCGAGGACTTTGCCCACGGCACGAAAAAGCGCGCCCGCCTTTGCACCGCAACCTGCGGCAACGATGCCGGCATCATCGGCGCAGCTTTAAATTAAGGGAGAACCCGATATGAAGTTAAAGAAGTTTTTTACGATTTTAGGACTTACCCTGTTTCTTTGCGCAATGCTTCTCTTTTTGCTGGCGCAAGGACGGAATGTCGATCAGCTTGCGCTGGCACTGCTTACGGGATTTGGCTGTGTGCTGGGACTGAGTGGCGGCGCATTTGTCGTCGGTGAGCTTCTCGGCAAGGTGGAAAATCTCGAAACACGCGTCTTTTACCTCGAAGAAGAACTCAAAAAGCAAAAACGTGAGAAAGAAGAATAAAAAAGCGGGGAAACCTTTGTACACAAAAGGTTTCCCCGCTTTTGGTTTTTGCGTGCCTCTTAGAACAGCGGAATAACTGCGCCCTCATACTTGGTCTCGATGAAGGTCTTGATCGCGTCGGACTTGAGAACCTCTGCGAGTGCAAGGATGCCCTCGTTTTTCTCATTGCCCTCTTTTACAACGAGTACGTTCGCGAAGGTCTGTGCCGCCTCGGAATCAGTTGCCTCTACGCCGAGAGCGTCTGCAACCTTGAGACCGCCTGCGATCGCATAGTTACCGTTAATAACAGCGATTGCAACGTCATCCAGAATACCGGTCAGAAGCGCTGCTTCCATCTCTGCGATCTCCAGATTCTTGGGGTTGTCTACGATGTCCAGCTTGGTTGCGTTCAGACCAACACCCTCCTTGAGCGTGATGAGCCCCTCTGCCGCAAGAAGCTGCAGTGCGCGTGCTTCGTTGGTGGGGTCGTTCGGTACTGCTACCTTTGCGCCATCAGGAATCGCGTCAAGCGACTTTACGGTGCCGGCATAGATCGCATAGGGCTCATAGTGAACCTTATCCACGATCACAAGGTGCGTGCCGCGGCTTGCGTTGAACTCTTCGAGATAGGGGATGTGCTGGAAGTAGTTTGCGTCTACCTCTCCGTCCTCGGTCGCGGTGTTCGGGATGATGTAGTCATCCATAACGCGGATCTCGAGGGTGTAGCCCTTCTCTGCCATTGCGGCTTTGCACTGTTCAAGGATCTCCGCGTGGGGAGCAGAGGTTGCAGCAACGGTAACGGTCTTAGCGTCCTTTTCGCCGCAAGCGACGAAAGCGGTGCACAGCAGCAGAGCTGCCAGTGCCAAAGCGATGATTTTTTTCATGATTTTTCTCCTTTTTATATAAAAGAATGTTTTTTCAGTTGCGGATGCGCTTGTCGGTACGTTTTGCGACAGCGCTGATGGCTTCCTGCAGGATCTGCACCAGAACGATCAAAAGCAAGGACGAAAGATACATGATCTCCTCTTGGGAACGATAGAGACCGTACTGGATGGCAAGCTGTCCGAGACCGCCGCCGCTGACGAGGTAGGTCATAGGCGTATAGCCGAGAATGGTGGTCACGGCGATTGCCGAGCCAACAAGAAGCGAGGGCTTTGCCTCGGGAATCAGCACCTTCAGGATGATCTGCATATTGTTTGAGCCCATCGCCTGCGCCGCCTCGATCACGCCGCCGTCCACCTCGCGGAGCGAGGATTCGATCATGCGGGCAACAAAGGGTGCCGCGGCGATCACAAGATACACGATAAACGCCTGATTGCCGAGCTTTGTGCCGACGACCGCCTTTGCAACAGGCTGTGTCAATACCAAGAGTATGATAAAGGGAATCGAGCGCAGAACATTGACGATCACGCCAAGCACAGCATTGACAGGCTTATTCGGAAACAAGCTGCCCTTTGCGGTGCCGTAGAGAATTACGCCGATCGGTGCACCGATCAGGTACGCGATCAGGGTGGAGGCAAGCGTGACGACCAGCGTATCGACCACACCCTGTCCAAGCAATGGAAGTATCTGTTCCCACGTCATTTTGTCGCCACCTCCTCGGTAAAGGAAAAGTTTCTCCTTCGCAAATAGTCGAGGATACGCGCCTGCGCGCTTTCATCCTCGGGAAGCTGCAGCACCATCTGCCCATGCGCCTTTCCGTCAAGGGTGCGCGTATTGGCAAACACGATGTTCACCGCCGCGCGGCATTCGAGCGTCATGTTGGAAACCATCGGCTCCTCGGTCTCGCTGCCGTTAAAGGTAATGCGGATACAACGGTTGCCGAGCACGCTTTCGATGCCCTCTCCGCTCTGCGGCATGATCAGCTTGCGCGCGATCGCGGTCTTGGGGTGCAAGAATACATCCGACACAAAGCCCTCCTCCACGATCTCGGAGGAATCGATCACCGCCACGCGGTTGCAGATCTTTTCTACCACGCGCATTTCATGCGTAATCACCACGATGGTAACGCCGAGTTTGCGGTTGATCTCGGCGAGCAGATCAAGAATCTGCACCGTTGTGGTCGGGTCGAGCGCACTGGTCGCCTCGTCACAGAGCAGCACCTTCGGATCGGTCGCCAGCGCACGCGCGATCGCTACGCGCTGCTTCTGTCCGCCCGAAAGTTGCGAGGGGTAAGATTTTTCCTTGTCTGAAAGACCGACAAGGTTCAACAGTTCCTTGGCTCTTTCAATTGCCTTTGCTTTCGGCACCCCCGCGATCTCCAGCGGATAGAGAATATTGCCGAGTGCCGTGCGCTGGGAGAGCAGGTTGAAGCCCTGAAAGATCATGCCGATCTTCTGTCTTGCGGCAAGCAATTCCTTTTTCAAAAGCTTTATCATCGACTGCCCGTCAAAGATGACATCGCCCTCGGTAGGCACCTCCAGCAGGTTGATACACCGCACCAGCGTAGACTTGCCCGCGCCGGAAAGACCGATAATGCCAAACACATCACCGTCTTCAATCTTCAGATTGATATTCCGGATCGCAGTAAAGTCGCCCGCGGCGCTCTTATAGGTTTTTGCCACTTGGATCAGTTCGATCATGGCGATCCCCCTTCTGCTAAAATCATCGAATGAAAAAGCGGAAAACCTCTTGGCTTTCCGCTGTATACTTACAGTAAAAAGTTATCCGTGAGATTTCGTGGCGTGACAAAGTGTGCGCATCATCATTGCCATTACAAATACCGCAGACATACTTTTCTCCTTGTGGAATTTATAAACTGATTATACGGCACGCGTCAAAAAATGTCAATAGTTTCGCCATATTTTTTTACAGTACAAAGCCGCACGGAGAAAAATCGCGCAACTTTACTATTGCGACGCCAAAAAAGTTTTGCTATCATATATGTATAAAAATACCACATAAAAGGAGCTCCGCTATGCCTACTGTATATACTCTGCGTTCGCCGAACGGTGCGTATGAAGCCAAGATCCTGCCTGCGCGCGGCGCAAACTGCATCTCTCTCTGCCACATTCCGAGCGGAATCAGCGTGCTGCGTACATACGATCCCGATTCTTTCGAGCTTGACAATCCCTTTCTCTACGGCACGCCCCTTCTCTTCCCGCCGAACCGTATCAAGGGCGGCAGATTCACTTACGAGGGACGCGAGTACGCCCTGCCCGTAAATGAGGAAAGCACCGGATGCTTTTTACACGGCACTCTGCATGAGACGCCGTTTGCCGTAGAAAAGGTGACCGAAAACCATATCCTCTGCCGTTTTACGGCTACCGCCGATTCCCCCTACCTCACCTATCCGCACGCATTTACCCTGACGGTCGACTGCGAGCTCAAAAACGACGGACTCACCCAGACCGTCACCGTCACAAACGACAGCGACAAGACCATGCCGGTGGGACTTGCGTTCCATACCACGTTCCAGATGCCCTTTGTCAAGGGCGGCAAGGTCAAAAACATCCGCATGACACTCCCGGTCGGCGAGGAATACGACCGTGATATGCGCGATTTCTCGATGACCTGGGAAAGGTCGAGGACAAGGACTTCCACGCG
>CAYQBT010000026.1:0-11327 GCA_964415775.1 uncultured Lachnospiraceae bacterium | reverse complement strand
ATATTCACGAGGCGTATTCCAAAGGCGGTCTGTCGCTCACGGCGCCTAAGGTACTTGTGAACCCTACCGATGCGGAATACATCGACGGCGGCATGCGGGCGATTCTTGAATCGCCCCTACAAATGGGTGGCATCCATAGCACAAACCCGTAGGGTGCGGCTTTTTCACATGGCTTTGGACCGAAAATTAAAATTCAATGCAAAATTCATCCTGTGGTTTTGCATGAAATTTATCTTGAACGCCCCTTTTTCTTGTGTATAATGACAACAGAAACGGATAACTGTATATTCTTATAAAAGAAAGGAAACACTGTGAAAAAAATTGCTTCTTTCCTCCTTGCAGCACTGATGATTTGCTCGACGTTTGTTTCCTGTGCGGATGATAACACCCCTGCACAGACGACGGACGGCACCGTTACGACGGTAGCACCGGTCACGACCGAGCCTGTCGAGGACACACCCGATCTTCCCGATCCTTCCGAACTGGATATCGCCGGAGACTTTCATATTCTTGTCAGCGCCAACGCACGCGTCAACGATTTTGTGTCGGAAGGCGAAACAGGCACTGCTGTCGAGATCGCGATCTATCGCCGCAATGAAATGATCAAAGAAAAATATGGCGTGGAGATCACCATTGAGGATGTTATCAAATCCGGCTCCGTTACGGGAAGCGGCACCGGATTTACCAAGATCTATACGGACTATATGGCAGGGCAGAGTAATTATGACGCGGCTATGATCGGTACATATGACGTAGCAACGCTCGCATACAGCGGTTACATCCATGATCTCAATGATATTCCGTATATGGATCTTTCCAAAGATTATTGGGATCAGAAAGCCAATGAAGATCTTGCCATTGCTGGCAAGATGTACTACACCACCGGTGATATCAGCCTTGCGGACAATCAGCTCACGCACGCAATCCTGTTTAATAAGGACTTGATCGCAAGGTATGGAATGGACAATCCGTATGATCTGGTCAGAAACAACGAGTGGACGCTTGAAAAATTTGCAAGTATGGTCAAAGAGGTTGGCGAAGACCTCAACCAAGACGGTATTTACGATGCAAACGACAGCTACGGTCTCTTGACCTGGGAGGATCCTATGCTCGGTCTTCTTGCCAGTGCCGGCGAAAAGATCGTTACCATTAACGATGCAGGACAGCTTGAGCTGACCTTCTATAGCGAGCGAGTAGTCGATCTCTTTGATCAGTTTACCGCACTGATCTACGATCAGCAGCATACTTACGACTATCAGTACGACAACGTGACCGGTGGACGCACCCCCTCCTCTTCTTGGAATACCAACCGCGATACGATCTTTAACGAAGGACGTGCTGTATTCTATCATAACGTGGTCAGAACCGGTGAGCGCCACCGTGACAGTGATACGGATTTCGGCTTTTTGCCGTTTCCTAAGTTGGATGCCGAGCAGGAGAATTACGGTCACTTTATCGCTGCATGGCATACGCAGTTCCTTTGCGTGCCGGAAACTGTAGAAAACTATGCCCGCACCGGCATCATTCTTGAAGAGCTCGCATACTACGGTAAAGAGCTTTTGAGCCCCGCATACTATGAGCAGACGCTGATCGGTAAGACCGTACGCGATGAAGAGAGCGCTGAAATGCTCGATATCATCTTTGCAACTCGCGTATACGATGTTGGAATATACTACAACATCGGCACGTACAGGGTAGAGATTCCTACTATGCACCGCACTCGTCAAACGATTTCGACGCTGTATGAAACCTACAAGAGCTCCGCCGAGGAGAAGATCAACACTATTAATACGATCTTTGCAGAACAGTAAGAATACACGCAAAAAAACAGCACAGGTGAAAACCTGTGCTGTTTTTTGTATCCAAACGCTCTTGACTTCTTTTTTCGCCCATATATAATAAAAGTAGAATTGCTTGCAAAGGAGAACCGATATGGCATTGTTTGCGCCCTATTACAAGGATCTTTCCACGCTGCACGTCGGATGCGAGGCACCGCGTGCGTATTTTATTCCGTATGCCGATCTGGAAACGGCAAAGCGCGGGCCCCGCGCACATTCCGACTTCTTTTTGTCGCTCACGGGCGAATGGGATTTTCGCTTTTTTGCATCGCCCGATCAGCCTTGCGGCATGACGCTGGATGCATTGCACGCTCTGCCGTGCGATACGATGCCCGTCCCCGCGTGCTGGGAAAATTTTGTCGGGCGCGGATACGATGTGCCGAACTACACGAACACGGTGTATCCCTTCCCGGTTGATCCGCCGCACACCCCCGAGAAGAACCCCACCGCGCTGTACACCCGTACGGTATCCATCCCTGCGGATTTTTTGAAGAAGAAAGAGATTTTTATAAACTTTGAAGGTGTCGCCTCCTGCTTCTACCTCTTTGTCAACGGCGAGTTTGCCGCGTACAGCGAGGTCTCGCACTGCACAAGCGAGATCAACGTCACAAACCTTGTGCACGCGGGGGAGAACAGCATCGATGTGCTGGTCATCAAATTCTCTACCGGCTCCTATCTCGAGGATCAGGACATGTTCCGCTGTGGCGGTATTTTCCGCGAGGTGTATCTCCTTGCGCGCGATACAAAGCGCATCGAGGATATTTCGGTTACCTCGGCACTTACAAAAAAGTTTACAAAGGTGACCTTTACGGCGAAGATCACAGGCACGCTGCAAAAGAATGCAGCCTTTGCACTGCTCGATGCTGCCGGAAAGGACACGGGCGCTCTGACCGCAGTAGATTACCTTGGCGGCACGGTGACGTTCACGCTGAACCGCCCGAGGCTCTGGTCGAGTGAGACGCCCTATCTTTACGGTATATATATACAAAACGGCAGTGAGCATATTCTCCTGCCTGTCGGTGCACGCGAGATCTGCGTGCGCGACCGCGTGATCTATATCAACGGTAAAAAGGTCAAGGCGCGCGGCGTCAATCGCCATGATTCAAATCCCCTGCTCGGCTATGCAACGCCGATGGAGCATATGCTGCGCGATTTGACGATCTTAAAGCAGAACAACGTCAACATGATCCGCACCAGCCATTATCCGAACGATCCGCGGTTCGCGGAGCTGTGCGATCGCTACGGCTTTTATCTGGTGGATGAGGCAGATATTGAAACGCACGGCTTCAAGGCGTTCCCCGAATACGGCTGGAGCTATCTGTCCGATCATCCGAACTGGACGCACGCCTACGTAGACCGCGCGGCGCGGCTTTACGAGCGCGACAAGAATCATCCGTCGGTCATTTTCTGGTCGCTTGGCAACGAGTCGGGCTTTGGTCGGAATCAGGTGGCGATGGCGGACTACATCCGTGCGCGGGACAACACGCGCCTGCTTCACTACGAGGGCGCAAACCGCCGTTATTTTGAGCGCTTGCCGCTGGATAAGGCGCTGTACGGCAGAGCGGTGGATACCGAAAGCTATATGTACACCACCCCCGAGTTTGCGGAGGAGTATTGCAAGGATGAAAGCGCACGCTTCCCCTATTTCCTGTGCGAGTATTGCCACGCCATGGGCAACGGTCCCGGCGATCTGCGGGACTACTGGGAGGCGATCTACAGAAATGACCGCTTCTTTGGCGGTTGTGTGTGGGAGTTCTGCGACCATGCCGCGATCATGGGCGGTACGCCCGCCGATCCGTGGTACGGCTACGGCGGCAGCTTTGGTGACACGCCGCATTCGGGCAATTTCTGCATGGACGGTCTTGTGTATCCCGATCGCCGCCTGCACACGGGTATGCTTGAGCTGAAAGAGGCGATCAAGCCCTACCGCATCACGGCGGTCGATGCCGAAAAAGGAAAATTCCGTCTGGAGAATCTGCGCAACTTTGCCGATCTTTCGGATATGGAGCTCCGCTGGACCTTAGAAGCAAACGGCAAGGAGATTGCCGCAGATGTGCTTCGTCCCACCACCGCGCCTGAGAGCGCGGAGGACTTTACGCTTCCTCTGCCGAAGGTACTGCCCGAAGGTACCGTCACGGTCAACTTCACCTTTGTACAGCGCACGGCATCGGCAATGATCCCTGCCGGCTTTGCAATGGGACATACGCAGATCCTGCTATCCCGAAACGATATTCTGCCCACGGTGCATCGGCACAGCTTTGCGCCCGGATTTTTTGAGGATGCGGAGCGTATCACCGTTCGCAGCGGCGACATTACATACGATTTTGCCAAGGCAAGCGGTATGCTCATGCAGATCACGGACGGCGGGAAAGAACTGCTGATCGCGCCGATGTCGGTCGCCTTTACCCGCGCACCGATCGACAACGATATGAAGCTGCGCGCCAAGTGGGAGGAAGCGGGGCTCTATGAAGCCGTGCCCACACTTGACAGTCTTGCCGTGACCGCCAAGAACAAAAAGCGCGTCACGATCAAAGCAAAACTGCATTTTACCGCCAAGGAAGCGACGCTTCTGAAAGTGGCGCTGACCTACACCGTGGGCGAGCGCGGCGGGCTTTCGCTTGCAATGCAGGCAACCTTTAAGGAAAGTATTGCTCCCTACTATCCGCGCATCGGTGTCTGCCTGCCTGCAAAACGGGCGTTTACGAGCATGCGCTATTTCGGCTACGGACCGATGGAGTCGTATGTGGACAAGCGGCTTGCCGCAAGGCTCAGCGACTTTGCCGTGACGGTGGAGGACAACTTTGAACCGTATCTCCGTCCGCAGGAAAACGGTGCACATGCCGATACCTCCTGGATGTATATCGGGGATGCCGCAGGGCAGGGACTGCTCGTGACGACCGAGGACGCTCCCTTCTCCTTCGGCGCTTCGCACTACAGCACCGAGCAGCTACGGAACACGCGCTACCGCCATCTGCTTGCCATGGAGGATGCTACCTATATCCACCTCGACGCGGCACACAGCGGCTGTGGCTCGAACTCTTGCGGCCCTGTGCTGGACGAACGCTGGCGGGTAAAAGCGGGCGTACCCTATACGCTGCACGTGCGGCTGACTCCGGCAAAGCATGCGGAGATCGGTTAAGCCGACGGGCGTCGGCTTAAGGTTATATTAAGGTTGAGGAGCTATTCTAATGCAGAGGAGGTGCGGATATGAAGCTGTTATATGCGGAGGATGAGATGGCACTCTCGGAGGCGGTCACCGATATTCTCACCTATCATAAATACACGGTCGATGCGGTCTACGATGGAGAAGAGGCGCTTGCCTATGCCCGCGCCGAAAGCTACGATGCGATCATCCTCGATATTATGCTGCCGAAGAAAAGCGGGCTTGCGGTCCTGCAGACACTGCGCGCCGAGGGATGCACCGTTCCGGTGATTCTGCTGACCGCCAAGGCGGAGATCGAGGATCGCGTGGAGGGGCTGGATGCAGGCGCGGACGACTATCTGCCAAAGCCCTTTGCCATGACCGAGCTTCTGGCACGCGTGCGTGCGGTTTTGCGCCGTCGAGATGCCTTTGTGGGGGACGTGCTTTCCTGCGGCGATCTTTCATTGCACCTGCAGAGCTGTGAGCTTTCCTGCGGGGAGCGCTCGTTTGTGCTCTCGCGCATGGAATTCCGCATCATGGAGCTTTTTATGCGGCATCGCGGTAAGTATTTTTCCACCGAGGAGCTGCTCACAAAGGTCTGGGGATACGATACCGAGTCGGAGCTTGGCATCGTGTGGGTATACATCTCTAACCTGCGTAAAAAACTGCTTTCGCTCGGCGCACACGCTGCCATTCGCGCTAAGCGCGGCATCGGCTATATGCTGGAGGCTGTTGAATGATCCGATCTTTACAAAAACGGTTTGTCGTCACGGCAATGACTGCTGTGACGGTACTGCTCCTTGTGCTGCTTGGCGGGATCAATATATTCCACGCATGGTCCACAGCCCGGCATACGGACAGCCTTTTGCATTTTCTGAGTGAGACGGAGATCATGCCGCCCCACCAGCGTCCCTTTGATCGGCGGGGAGGAGGCATTTTTGCGCCGTCGTTTGATGAAGATACGAAAATCTCCAATGTGTATTTCACGGTGCGAGCGGACACCTCGGGCAATGTGACGCGCGTGGATAACCGCCGCATTGCCACCATTACCGAGGAGGAAGCGCGCGCCTATGGCACTGCCGCTTTGCAATCGGGAAAGACCGAGGGCAGGATCGACCGCTTTCGCTATCGCGTGACGGCGACCGACGGAAAAACCGTCTGTATCTTTCTCGACGTGACCGAGCAGGGCTATACGATCCTTCGTGTTGCGGCGCTGTCGCTGTTGGTCGGTGTCCTCTGCTGGGGACTCATGCTGCTCCTGATCGTGCTGCTATCCAAGCGGGCGATCCGTCCGATCGCCGAGAATATGGAGCGGCAGAAGCAGTTTGTGACCGATGCGGGGCATGAACTGAAAACGCCGGTTGCGATCATCCTTGCCAATACCGATGCGCTTGAGCTGCATACAAGGGAGACAAAGTGGAGCAAAAATATCCGTGCGCAGACCGCGCGGCTGACAAGGCTGATGCAGGATCTGCTGACGCTTGCACGGCTGGAGGAGCAAAAAAAGCCAACCGATATTGCCGAGGTTTCGCTTTCTCGGTTGCTTTTTGAGACGGCGGAGATGTTCCGCGAACCGATGGAACAGCGCGGGCTTACGGTGAAGACGGAGATTGCCGAGAATGTCACCGTGCGCGCAAGCCGTGAGCAGATCGGCAGGCTGTTTTCGATCCTGCTCGACAATGCAGCGCGGTATGCGGACGAGAACACTGCGGTGCAGCTTTCGCTCGCGTACAGCGGCCGCGCAGCAACCGTCAAGGTGCAAAACAGGTGCAGTACGCTTCCGTCCTGTGCCCCTGAGAAGCTGTTTGACCGTTTTTTCCGCGGGGATGCCGCGCGTGCGGGCGGCGGATACGGCATCGGACTTTCGGCAGCGGCGGCGATCGCCGAGCAAAACGGCGGCTCGATCCGCGCGGAATATGTCGGTGAGGACTCGATCTGCTTTACGGTAAAGCTATAATTTTCACAAAACATTCACGGGTATCCCCCACGGGGGATACCTTTTTTTAAGTCGACTTTAAGGTTTCTTGGGTATGCTATGAGCATAGCGAATAAAAAAGGAGGCAGAGATGTGCAGTTCAGACATGAATGGAAGCATGTGATCGATGCTTCGGACAGATTTACGCTCGAGCAGCGGCTTGCCGCCGTCATGCAGCGGGATCGGCATGCCGTGGGCGGTATCTACACCATCCGCAGTTTGTATTTTGACGATCCGTTTGACAGTGCACTGCGCGAAAAGCTTAACGGCATCAGCCACCGTGAAAAATTCCGCATCCGGTATTATAACGGCGACACTTCGTATATTGCGCTTGAAAAAAAGTGCAAGATCGCGGGGCTTTGCACGAAAGAAAGCGCGCCGCTCACTGTAAAAGAGGTGCAGCGTATTCTTTTCGGCGACCTTGATTGGATGCGGGAAAGTTCGCACGCGCTTGTTTTGGAGTTGTACCGCAGGATGCGCGCAGGGCTTCGCCCGAAAACCATCGTGGACTACACCCGTGAGCCGTTTGTGTATCCGGCAGGCAACGTCCGCGTGACCTTGGACTATCGTATCCGCACGGGACTATACGGCTTGGATTTTTTAGATCCCGATTCGGTGACGGTGCCCATTCCCGAGGATCCGATCATTTTAGAGGTAAAGTGGGACGAATTTTTGCCGGACCTTATCCGTGATGCCGTACAGCTTACCGGCAGACGGACCTCGGCATTTTCCAAATACGCGGTCTGCCGCGTCTATGATTAAAACAGAAAGGATATGTACCCGTATGAATTTTAATGATATTTTTCAATCGAGTTTTCTCGAAAACGTCTCTGCCGTGAGTCTCCTTGACATGGCGATCGCGCTTTTTCTCGCCTTTGGGCTTGGACTTTTTATCTTTTTGATCTACAAAAAGACCTTTTCGGGCGTGATGTATTCCTCAAGCTTCGGCGTAACACTGATCGCACTCACCATGATCACCACGGTCGTCATCCTTGCGGTGACATCCAATGTCGTTTTATCGCTCGGCATGGTCGGTGCGCTTTCGATCGTCCGCTTCCGCACCGCGATCAAGGAACCGCTGGATATTGCATTTTTGTTCTGGGCGATCGCAGTTGGCATCGTGCTTGCGGCAGGCTTTATTCCGCTTGCCGTTATCGGCAGTGTGATCATCGGCGTCATTCTTCTGCTGTTTGCCAACAAAAAGTCGCATACAAATCCGTATATTGTGGTGCTTTCGGTCATGGATCATGACAGTGAGACCCGCGCAGTAGAGTTTTTGCGTCAGAAGACCACCCGCCTTGTGGTCAAATCCAAGACCGCGAGAAAAGACATGATCGAGCTGCAGGCGGAGATCCGCTTAAAAGCCGACAACACCGATTTTATCAACACCCTCGCCGCAATGCCGGGTGTGGAGAGCGCCGTTTTGGTCAGCTATAACGGCGAGTACATGGGGTAAGGTGTATGGCAACGCATAAGGCGATCGACCGCATCTGCTGCATCGTGCTTGCCGCAGTGCTGCTGGTCACGGTTTTGTTTATGCACGGTGAGGCGTTCGGCATCACCGCCGTGGCAGGCGGGATCGGTTACGAGAACCGCATTTTTGACACGGCAAGGGTTCACACCATAGACATCGTCATGGAGGACTGGGAGGGCTTTCTTAAAACCTGCACCGATGAGGAATACGTGTCCTGTTCGGTCGTGATCGACGGCGAAGCGTATAAAAACGTTGCTCTCCGCGCCAAAGGAAACACCTCTTTGTCCTCGGTGCGCTCCTACGATAACGACCGCTACAGCTTTAAGATCGAGTTTGACCATTACGACAGCACAAAAAGCTATCATGGATTGGATAAGCTCGTCCTCAACAATCTGATTCAGGACAACACCATGCTGAAGGATTATGTGACCTATCAGATGATGCTGAAGGCGGGCGCGGCGGCACCCCTTTGCAGTTTCAGTTTTATCACCGTGAACGGTGAGGATTTTGGATTGTATCTGTCGCTGGAGGCGGTGGAGGATTCCTTTATGCGCCGCAATTTCGGAAACGACTATGGTGAACTGTATAAGCCGGACAGCATGAACATGGGCGGAGGCGAAAAGAATTCTAACGCAGGAAATGTGACGAATTCTGAGATGCCGGAAATGTTCGAGATGCCGGGAAACTTTGAAATGCCCGAAGTGCTTGATCCGTCTGCGACGTTCGGCGAAGAGAGCGCATGGCAGGGGGAAAAGGCATCTGCCGATCGCGGCGACCGCCAAGGTCGCGGCGGCTTCGGCGGCATGAGGGGCTCGGGCGGCGCACTGCTTACCTATACCGATGATGCATTTGAGAGCTATTCGGTGATCTTTGAGAGCGCCAAGACCGACATTACCGATGCCGATCGCACGCGGCTGATCGCGGCGCTGAAAGCACTCGGCGAGGGAACGGATGTGGAAAGTGCGGTGGATACCGAGGCGGTGATCCGCTATTTTGCCGTCCACAATTTCGTGGTCAATTTCGACAGCTATACCGGTTCCATGATCCATAACTACTACCTCTATGAGGAGGATGGGATGCTGACCATGCTCCCATGGGACTACAATCTCGCGTTCGGCGGGTTTATGTCCTCCTCCGATGCGGAGAGTCTTGTGAACTATCCGATCGACACCCCTGTTTCGGGCAGCAGTGTTGAGGATCGACCGATGCTTCGGTGGATCTTCGCAAGCGAAGCCTATACCACGCGCTATCACGAGGTGCTCGATACCTTTATTGCCGAATGCTTTGAAAGCGGCTGGTTTGCAGAGATGCTCGACTCGGCAAAGGCGCTGATCACGCCGTATGTGGAAAAGGATCCCACCAAATTCTGTACCGAAGAGGAATTTGAAGAGGGCTTTTCCGCGCTCAGAAAGTTCTGTCTCCTGCGAGCGGAGAGTGTGCGCGGGCAACTCTACGGCACTATCCCCTCTACTTCGGCAGAGCAGGCAAAGAATAAGAGCAGCTTTGTCAAGGCAGACGGCTTGTCCCTCTCGGATATGGGTTCGATGGGCGACATGGGCGGCGGCAAAGGCGGCTTTGACCGCGGCGATCGCAGCACTGCACAGAGCGAGGACATGGTGCCGCTCGGACAGCAGCAGGACGCTCCCACCGCTACCGATGCGAGTGCCGCAGTGCCGGACGAACTGACCACGCCGCAAAAACCGTCGGGTACTACCCGTCCCACCATGCCTTCGGGCTCGGAGAACGGCGGTTTTTCTCCCAACGGGCAGACAGGCGTGTGGGAGAGTGGACAGCGTCCCACGGGCAATTTCCCCATGCAAAACGAGCAACCGATGCAGAACGAAGATGTGCAACAGAACGAGCAGTCGCAGAGTAACGCATCCAACCGACAGGATCGGTTTCAGAATCAGGGCGGGATGAACTTCCCAACCGATACGGCGCGAAACACCTCACAAAGCGGATGGCTTTCGCTGGGGATCGTCGCAGCCGTGCTCCTGTTTGGTCTGTTATTTGCGGGTTTGTATAAGAGAAGATAAAAAAATTGCTTCCCCGGAAGGGCGTTGGTCATTGGGGGTTGCATGCCGCACCATCACCTGTCATCCCCGGCGAAGCATCTCCCACGAGATTCCGCTTCGCGGTTTTGCTAACGCAAAACTGCGACTGCGGCTCCGCCTACGCTCAGAATGACGCCGTGGGAGATGCGCAGTCGAAACCCGCAGGGCAAACGCGTTAGCGTTTGGATCTTGTGGTGGTGCTCACAATAGCGAAAAGTCGTTCTCACGGTTTGTGAGAACGACTTTTTCATTATGACCAACGCTTCAACGGGAAGCAATTTTTTGTTCAAAATTACTTTGCGAGTTTTCTCTGGATAAACTTGACGATCTCAACGATCGGGATGGTCAGGAATGCAAGTCCGAGAGCGATCGCATACTCGGTAAAGGAAATTGCGGTGAAGCCGAATGCGTTTGCAAGGAACTCTACCTCACATACGAGCGTGGTCGCTACGAGACTGCCGAGTGCTGCGATGCCGAGCACCTTGTTGAAGCTACCGAGCGTGAACATGGAGCCGCGCTGCGAACGCATGTTGAAGGAGTGGAAGATCTCTGCCATCGACATGGTGAGGAACGCCATGGTCATGCCGTCTGCGCTGTCAGTCATTGCCCAGTTGCCGCTTTCCATAAAGTGACCGATGAAGTAGGAGAGGATGGTGAGTGCGGAAACCATCAGACCCTGGTAAGCAACATCAACGCCCATGCCGCCGGCGAATACGCCTTCGTTTGCCTTTCTGGGCTTGCGCTTCATGATGTCGGGTTCCGCTTTTTCCATGCCGAGCGCCAGTGCAGGGAAGCAGTCGGTAACCAGATTGATCCACAGCAGGTGTACGGGCTTAAGAATGGT
>CAYQBT010000025.1:7495-11432 GCA_964415775.1 uncultured Lachnospiraceae bacterium | reverse complement strand
CGGGTGAGCTTTTTTATTCTATCACTTTAGGACAGGCTTGTCAAGCATTTTTTCATTTTTTTGCAGGAAATTTTTGGGCGATTTTGACACCACAGGATATGGGTATTCCGGCATTTTTCAACCACAATTTGTAGGGTGCCGCTCACGCGCGCGTATATATAAATAAGGATAAAAACAATGGATTTGTGAAAGTTTTGAAAAAATGTAGAATTATCATTTGCTTTATGCTACAATAGAAAGCGTAAAACCGCATTACAGAAAGCGAGATATAGAATGTCTAAAGAATGTCAAACCAACTGCCGTCTCGGAAAAGTGGGCGGCGAAGCGGTGCTGGAAGGCGTAATGATGCGTTGCGGCGACCGTTACAGCATTGCATCGCGCAAAGAGGACGGTTCGATCACCGTATCCGATCATTCCTACACCTCCATCCGTAAGAAGAACAAATTTTTCAATCTCCCGATCATCCGCGGTGTTGTCGCTCTGGTCGAATCCTTCAAACTCTCGTTCAAGGTGCTGACGCTTTCCGCCGAGGCGATCGGCGTAGATCTCGACGAGCCCGAAACCAAATTTGAAAAATGGTTGCTCGACAAATTCGGCGACAAGCTCTTCAATGTTATCATGGGCGTTGCGGGCTTCCTTGGCGTACTGCTGGCGATCGGTCTGTTCTTCATGCTGCCGACGCTTGTCACCAAGGGTGTGGACGCACTGCTCGGCATGGTGGGCGGCACGCTCGGCGTATTTAAGACGCTGTGTGAGGGCGTTGTCCGCATTGCCATTTTCGTCTGCTACATCCTGCTGGTTTCGCTGATGCCCGACATCCGCCGTACCTTTGAGTACCACGGTGCCGAGCACAAGACCATTGCCTGCTACGAGGCAGGCGAGGAGCTCACCCCCGAAAATGCAAAAAAGCACACACGTTTCCATGCGCGTTGCGGCACCAGCTTTATTTTCGTCATGCTGATCCTGAGCGTTCTGGTGTTCTCCCTGCCCTTTGTGCCGTGGGACAACATCTGGCTGCGCTATCTCATCAAGCTGCCGTTGATGCCGATCATCTGCGGTCTAGGCTTTGAGTTCATTTCCTACGCGGGCAAGCATGACAATCTTCTGACAAGAGTGCTGTCCGCCCCCGGTCTGTGGATGCAGCGCGTGACCACACGCGAGCCGGACGAGAAACAGCTTGAAATTGCGATTCTCGCGGCGAAGTCGGCAATGCCGGACGAATTTGATCCGAGCGAGGTCGCAGAAGCCATCGAGCACTCCAAGCCTCAGGCGGACGATGACGACGATGACGATGAGGATGACGAGCAGGACGACGAATGACGCTTGACGAAATAAAAAACGCGCTTGCCGCCGCGGGAATTGAAAACTTTTCGGGTGAAGCGCGTATACTGTTAGAGGAATTTCAAAGCGAAGCCGCCCTGCGCGCGGCAGTTGACCGCCGCTGTGCGCGCGAGCCGCTGCAATACATCCTCGGCAAATGGGCATTTTTCAGGGAGGAATACTTCGTATCTCCCGACTGCCTGATCCCGCGCGCGGACACCGAGGTTCTGGTAGAGCATCTGGTAAAGACGCTTCCAAACGGCGCGCGCGTGCTCGATCTTTGCACGGGCAGCGGCTGTATTGCGATCTCGCTGCTCAAAAACCGCCCCGACTGCTCGGGCGCCGCGGTGGACATCAGCGAAAAGGCGCTTGCACTTGCCAAAAAGAATGCGGCGCACAACGGCGTGACGCTGCCGCTTTTTGAGGCGAATGTAACGAAGCCGAGCGATTTCGACGAAACTTTTGACTGCATCGTATCCAATCCGCCCTACATCCGCACGGCGGTGGTCGATACGCTGGATGCGGAAGTGCTGTGCGAACCGCGCATTGCGCTGGACGGCGGCGAGGACGGCATGGACTTTTACCGTGCGATCGTCCGAAACTTTGCAAGGAACCTGAAGGCAGGCGGTTTTTTCGCTTTTGAATTCGGCTACGACCAAAAGACGGACGCGGCGACGCTTGCCGCGGCGGAGGATCTCGCATTTTCCGAGATCTACGACTACGGCGGCAACTTCCGTGCTGCTATCTTACAGAAAAGAGGATCTGCGACTTGATTGGAATTTTTGACAGCGGACTCGGCGGACTGACCGCCTACCGCGAGCTGAAAGCACTGCTCCCGCATGAGGACTTTGTCTATTTCGGCGATACCGGGCGTGTCCCCTACGGCTCGCGCTCGCACGAGCTCCTGCAGAAATACGCAAGACAGGATATTGCATTTTTGCGCACCAAGGGCGTGGACGTAATCCTTGCCGCCTGCGGCACGGTCTCTTCGGTCGTGCTCGACGAGATCGCCGCAAAAAGCGATCTGCCCTTAGTCGGCGTGGTGGATGCATCGGTCGCGGAGGCACTCGCCGCCACAAAAAACAATATCATCGGCGTGATCGGCACGGGTGCAACCATTTCGAGCGGTGCATTTGAAAAGAAGATCCGCGCCACGCGTCCGGAGGCACAGGTGATTTCCACCGCCTGCCCGCTCTTCGTACCGCTGGTGGAAAACGGATACATTCAGCGCGACTGCACGGTGACAAAGCTGGTCGCCGCAGACTATCTCGCCGCGATCAAGGCATCCGGCGCAGACACGCTGATCCTCGGCTGTACGCACTTCCCGATCATTGCCGACATCATCGGTGAGGAGATCCCCGACGTGACGCTGATCAGCTCAGGCGCGGCGGCGGCACGCGCGGTTGCAAAAGTTCGCACCGCGAAGCGCACAGGCGGCTCCTCGGAGTTCTTCGTGAGCGACAGTCCCGTCAACTTTGACGAGGTTGCCCGCGTATTCCTCGGCGGCGAGACCGTCACGGCGAAAAGAATAGATATTGAGAAGTATTGAGAATAAAAAACGGGCGAACGCTGTTCGCCCCTACGATGATTTTTGTTCGGTAGGGGCGATTCACGAATCGCCCGTTTTAATTTTTTTTACAGTACGCAGGACAAAAAGTCCTTGGTGCGCTGATTTTGCGGATTCTGGAAGATCTCTTCGGGAGTACCCTCCTCGACGATTCCGCCGTCTGCCATGAAGATCACGCGGTCGGCAACGTCACGGGCAAAGCCCATTTCATGCGTGACCACGATCATGGTCATGCCGCCGGCAGCAAGCTCCTTCATAACCTGCAGCACCTCGCCGACCATTTCAGGGTCGAGCGCGCTTGTCGGCTCGTCAAACAGCATCAGATCGGGATTCATCGCAAGCGACCGTGCGATTGCCACACGCTGCTGCTGACCGCCCGAAAGCTGATTCGGATAATTGTCCGCCTTATCCGCAAGGCCGACGCGGGTGAGCAGCTCCATTGCCTTTTCCTTCGCCTCTGCCTTGGTCATACGCTTAAGATCCACGGGGGCAAGCATGATATTCTGCAGCACGGTGTAGTTCGCAAACAGGTTGAACTGCTGGAACACCATGCCGATCTCCTCACGCGCCTTGTTGATGTCGATCTTTTTGCTTGTGATCTCGGTCTCATCCACAAAGATCTGTCCGCCGGTTGCCTCCTCGAGACGGTTGATGCAACGGAGCAGCGTGGACTTTCCCGAACCGGAGGGGCCGATCACACAGACGACCTCGCCCTCGGACACAGTGAGGTTGATGCCGTCCAGAACAACGAGGTCCCCGAAATGCTTTTCGAGACCGATGATTTTAACCTTTTCGCTCATTGTTCATCCTCTTTTCAATATAGTTTGACAGCACCATAAGGGCGGAAATAATGACGAGATAGAATACAGCAACAACGATATATGTCTCAAAGAAGCGCCAGTTCATACCGATGCCCTTCTTTGCATTGTTCACGATCTCATTCAGGCTGATAACAGAAAGGATAGAGGTATCCTTCACCGTGATGATAAACTGGTTGACCATGGACGGGATGGCAATCTTGAACGCCTGCGGCAAAACGACCTTGATCAT
>CAYQBT010000025.1:0-7485 GCA_964415775.1 uncultured Lachnospiraceae bacterium | reverse complement strand
GAACGCGGAAAGTCCGAGCGAGCGTGCCGCCTCGGTCTGTCCCACGGGAACCGCCTGGATACCGCCGCGGATGATCTCGGAGAGATACGCGCCCGCGTTGAGGGTAAGCGTTACAAAGCCTGAAACAAAGGGCGAGGGAGTAACGCCGGGGAAAAACTGCGGTATCGCATAGAAAACGAAAAACGCCTGCACGATCATCGGCGTACCACGGATCACCCATACATACGCCTTGGAGATCCAGCGCAGTACAGGGTTCTTGGACAAGCCCATCAGACAGGATACAAATCCGACAAACAGACCTGCAAAGATAGAAATGATCGCAATGCCGATGGTGGTTTTCGTACCCTCTAAAAGCAGCGGCAGAGTATCATTCATTACTCTTGTAAACTCTAAGTTCATAACTTTTTCCTAACAGCAAAATTTAGCATGATGCCGCTTTCGCGGCACCATGCTTCACAAAAACGTTTTTAAGGGGTAAAATTACATACCGTACTTGGCAAGGATCTCGTCATACTTGCCGTTTGCCTTGATGTTTGCAAGACCCTTGTTGAACATTTCGATGAGCTCGGGGTACATGCCCTTCTTAACAGCAAAGCCGTAGGGCGCGGGATTGATAACCTCACCAACCGTCTTGAGGTTTACTTCGCCGTTCTTGATCGCGGTGCCGATAACCGCACGATCTTCAAAGCATGCTACGCAGGAGCCCTGTGCAACTGCCTGATACATCTCTACAGAACCCTCGAACATGGTGGTGGTGTAGCCGTACTTGTCCTTGTTTGCCTCTGCATACTCGAGACCCATGGTGCCTGCCTTGGTTGCAACGACCTTGCCTGCAAGATCTTCCATCGAGTCGATGTCGCTGTCAGCGGCAACGACCATGATCTGACCGTCCTCGAAGTAGCCGTTGGAGAAATCAAAGATCTCCTCACGCTCGGGCTTGATGGTCATTCCTGCGATAACCGCGTCTGCCTGACCTGCCTGTACCTGACCGAGAGCCGCGTCGAAGCCCACGTTGGCAACTTCATATTTAAAGCCCTGATCTGCCGCGATAGCCGCAAGAATGTCCATGTCTACGCCAACGTAGGTGTTGGTCGCTGCATCCAGATACTCAAAAGGAGGGAATGCGTTATCGGAAGCAATCTTATAAACCTTGCCGTCGGTGTCGGTTTTGCCGCATGCTGCGAAGCAAGCGAGCATCATAACAGCCGCAAGTGCAAGAGCAGCGATCTTCGTAAAGTTTTTCATAACAGTAGTCCTTTCGTGCTTTATAAGCGAATGTATGACCAATGATAGCATACAAAATTCATTTTGTCAAGGGATAAAGCCCCCTTTATAGGAAAAATTGCGGCTTTTTTGCAATAAAATTTGATTTTCCTTGCAAAAATCGACCGCAAAGGTGAATTTCCAGAGGGTATACAAGCAAAAGCGAGCAGGAATAAAATTTTTTCCTTTTATTCCTGCTCTTGTTTTTCTTTGTAGCGATATGTCAACTGTGTTGGAGCGATATGCTTTCGCTGCGCGAACGCACGATATATTGCCGCTACGCGCCAATGCGATATGAGATAAATCCCCTCGCGCCCGCAGGGCATATCGCTTGCCGCAGGCAAATATCGCTCTCGAAGAGAAATATCGCAAATCCCGCAAGGGATTTATCTCGCTGCGTGATGTCGCTTAGGACATCACGCTAAAACGCCCACTCGCCGTCTTGGAAGATGGACACCTCGCGTCCGTCGCGCAGGGTGGCAACGATCGAAAGATCCGCCGATCCGATCATGAAATCCACGTGGATGATCGAGTTGTTCACGCCCTTCTCGTGGCACTCGTCCTTGGTGTACTTGTCGTAATCGCGCAGGGTGTTGGTAAATCCCATGCCAAACGCGAGATGACAAACGGCATTCTCGTCAAACAGCGTGTTGCAGAACAAAAATCCAAGCTGATTGATCGGAGAGGAATACGGCACCAGCGCAACCTCGCCGAGGTATGCCGCGCCCGCATCCATTTCGATCATGCGGCGAAGGACTTCTTCGTTCTTCTTCGCCTTGACCTCGACTGCCTTGCCACCCTCGAAGCGCACCGAGAAATCCTCGATGAGCTGTCCGTTGTAGGACAACGGCTTTGTGGAATAGACAATGCCCTCTGCCTTGCCGCGCATCGGGCTCACGAACACTTCCTCGGAGGGGATGTTGGGCTCAAAGGTCTCGCCCTTGCCCTGCGTATCCTCGCTGCCGCCGCAGAACAGACCGTCCTCGATCAGTCCGACGGTAAAGTCGGTGCCGTTCGATGCCGTATAATGCAGGCTCTCGATGCCAAGGTTGTTCAGATAGTCACAGCGACCTTTCAGATCGACGTTGTGCGCTCTCCATGCCTCTACGGGATCGTCACCGTCCGCGCGGGATGCATGCAGAATCGCCTCCCAGAGTTTTTCCATCGCCGCTGCGGGGCGCAGATCAGGAAAGAGCTTCTTTGCCCACTTCTTGCCGGGGACAGCCGCGATACACCACTTGTACTTGTTCTCCATGCGATCCCGATAGGGCTTGAGGATCGTCTTGCGCGCCTGCAATCCCTTGGAATACTTTTCCACATTCACACCGCCAAGTCCGTCGGGATCCTCGCTCTCCAGCCAGATGCGCGAGGGGAGCACGTCCACGTAGTGCTCCATGCGTGCTTTCTCCCAGTCCTCGACCGCGGAAAGCGTTTTCAGCGAGCGATGCCGCACGTGCAGCTTCTCAAGCGGCTGATGCGTGAACTCGACCGTGACGCGCTTTGCCCCCGCCTTGTAGCAAGCGTCCACCACGTACTCTACAAATTTCGGCTGATCGAGCTCGGCGGTGATGATGACCTCATCGCCCTTTTGCACATTCACGCCCGAGCGTGCGATCAGTTCAGCGTATTTTCTTAAAACGGTTGCTTTCATGGTGTTTCCTTTCTGTAAGGCTAAAGAAAGCGAGCCTCCCTTGTGCAAAGGGGCCATTTTTCTTTCCGCCTTGATTTAAATTTTTCAAAGTTTTTTGAAAGGGTGCGGGAAAAGCTTTTTTGCAAAAAAGTTTTCCCGCATATTCTTTTCTATTTCTTATTTGTCGAGCCGAAGCCGCCCTCGCGGACGCCGTCTGCCTCGTCGTCGAGTGTGATGCCGTATTCCAGAAATACGCCCTGTGCGAACGCATCCCCCGCCGAAAGAGAAACCGTCCTTCCTTCATTGGAATCGTTGGTGATCTTGATAAAGATGTGCCCCTCGTTGGCGGCATGGTAATAGTCGCTGTCGATGATGCCCACCGTATTGTTGAGCTGCAGACGGTATTTGAACCCAAGTCCGCTACGCGGATAGATGTGCAGTACCCAGCCGTCCTCCATCCAGGCGCGGATGCCCGTGGGGATCTTTGCCGTCTCGCCCGGTGCAAGCGTGATGTCGATCGGCGTACAGAAGTCGTAGCCGGCACTGCCCTTTGTCGCGCGGCACGGCAGCTTCAGCGTATCGTACAGCGCAGCTCCGTCACATCCGAAGGTGTCCTGCCATGCGGCAAGGAACTGCTCTTTTGAAACCTTTTCAAATCTTGCGATTCTTTTCATGCCATATTCTCTCCTATGGTATTGTTTCCACTTTCTTCTTTTATTATAGCCGCAATCCCCCGAAGATGTCAATACGGTAAACGGAAGTTGCGGGGATCTCCCGCCGAAGCATGCGGGGCGTCCGGGAGGTCGCCCCCTACAGGTTTGTACGCCGCCGTGGCAATGTCCGTCATTGACGCCCTCCCATTGTAGGGGCGATTCACGAATCGCCCGCATGCACAACATCGAACCGCATACCAAAAATTGCCCAACTTCGTATAGAAGTTGGGCAATTTGCTTGTATGTAGGTTTACTGTGCAGCAGCGTCGCCATGCCACTCATTAACAACCTTTGCATAGTAGGTGTTGATGATCTTGAGCATGGTCTTTGCATTGACCTGCTTGCGCTCGTACATAGAGGTGAAGTTGGCATCGCGGTCACGCAGAGCATAGATGAGCTCCTTGTTGTAGGTACCGATCTGGTAGTAGTAACCGATGTCGTATACCAGGTTGTCGAAGATGATCTCGAGCATAGGCTCGGACTCCGCGTCACGGGTAGACTGACCGATCAGGGTTACGTCATACAGAGCGGGGGTAACGATCTTCTTGCCGTAGTATGCAAGCGCTTCCATGATGGTACCGGTGCGCTCTACATCCTCCTGGATCAGCGGTACGCAGACAAAGTTCGAGTTGAAAGGAGCGATGGTGGTATAGTAGTTATCCTGTGCCTCGGTCAGCTTCGGATAGGGCAGAACGCCGAAGTCGGATTCCATTTCCCGGAACTCGGGAAGGAGGTCAACCAGCGTGGTGAAGAACAGCGCCTGGTCAGCCTGCCACATGGTGCGGCCGGTGCCCTCGGAAACTCTCTGATAATGGAATGCATACTGCTGATCGTATGCAATGTTGGTGTACTGCTCAAGTGCAGACAGGGTGTTCTCGTTGTAGAAGGTCAACTCGATCTCATCCTTGTCGTTGATCGTGCAGCAGCGCTCGCCTGCGGCATTGACAACACCGACGATCGAGTCATCCCATACGAGCAGACCGTAACGGTCAGCCTGCGTGTAGAGACCGTCCTGGTTCATATCCTCGGAAACCGACTTAACATAGGTACCGAATACCTCATAGGTCCACTCGCCGTCCTCAACGAGCTCGTAGGGAGCCTCGAGGTTGTAGTTTGCCATGAGCTCCTTGTTGAACATCAGGCAGAATGCCGCACGGTTGTCCGAAACGGTGATCTCACCGGTGGTGAAGAAGGTAACTCCGTGCATAGAAAGACTCTCCGTCGCGTTCTGGTCCCACCAGCTCTTAGAGAGGTTGACCTGCTTGATCGAAGCCAGGTCATAGAGCATATTGGAATATGCAAGGACGGATACGTCGTAGCCTGCGATGATGCAGAAGTCGTAGTCGTTATCACCCGACTGTACCTGCTTGTTGACAGCCTTGTAGCCGGGACCGCTGGATCCGGAGGATCCGCTGGAGTATCCCTTAGACTGCGTGTGCTTGATAGTGACCTTGTAGTCCTCTTCTACCTTGAGCTTACGCTTATACTGCGCGTTGTCGAGCGGCAGAGAAGACTCCTCTTCAAAGTCAAAGTCGTTCCATACCTGGTTACCCGCAGACAGAATGTTGAATTCATATCCGCCGTAGTCGCCGGTAAGCGGAATGTCGGGCAGCTCCTCGGGCTCGGTCGTTTCAGCCGTATCATCCACGGTCGTTTCAGCCGTTTGCCGCGCAGGCTCGGTATCGCCACACGCAACGAACGCCGTAGAAAGCATCAGAAGTGCCAGAAGAAGGCAAATGATTCTTTTCATGTTTTTCTCCTTTCAAGAATATCTTGCTGTTTTTAGATATTTATACAGTGTAAGCATACCACATTTTTACTGAAAACGCAACACAAAAAATCAGACTTTTTTTGCGAAATCTTCGCATTCGGCAGAGAGTCGCCGCCCGCTTTCCGCCCAAAAATCCATTTTTTGTGCCAAAACCCGACATTCTTTTCCCCTTGGCACTTGAACATTTTTAATTTTTATGATAAAATACAAAAAACGAATGAAAATTTCGTCTTTACTTTTTGTTTTGGAGGTGTTTTGCATGCATGTTCTGGTCGAGCCCTCGTTTTTGTCTTCCCATTGGTGCTCCCAGTATATCAAGGGAATCACCTCGCAAACCAAACGCAAAAATATGACCGTGGAGATCCACACGGATATACGGTTTATCCGCGAGGAGGGATTTGACGACACGCACGTCATCCTGCTCGGCTCGTCGATCACATGGGCATCCCATTATATCAACCGCCTGTATGCCGCGGGCATCCACCCGATCGTGCTTTCGATCGCCAATTATCAGAAATCCTTTCCCTTTGCAAGCTTTATCACTATGGATTATGACGATGCATCCCTCAAGCTGATGCAGTATCTGCAAAGCAAGGGCTGTACCCGCACCGCCTATTTCTCGGGCAACGAAAAAAGCTCGACCGATATGCAGAAGCAGCACAACTTCCTGCAAAGCGGCGGACAGAAAAAGGACATCTACAACTACAACGGCTCGCTGAAGGACACCTGCAACGCTTTGCTTGCGCACATCGGCGAATACGACTCCATTCTCTGCGCAAACGATGTCTGCGCGGTGATCCTGATCCGCAGGCTTCTCGATCTCGGCTACAAGATCCCCGAGGACATCCACATTGCGACCTTCGGCGACACGGTGCTCTCCAACCTGGAGGTGCAGAACATCGCCATGGCGCAGGTCAAGAGCTTTGAGGCGGGCAGACTGTCGATCAGCGCCTACCGTATGCTCAAGTCCAATCCGGCGATTGCATCCCTCGCGCTCCTGCTCCATTGTGACATCCTCGATTGCCACTCGCACCTCACCGACATCCGGCTCGAGCCGACGCAGCCGGCGCCGGTTTTGCAGACCAATTTCAATTTCTTCCACGATCCCGAGGTGGAAAAGGTACTGCTCGTAGAAAAATTGCTTGCCGGCTGTGACAAGCTGGACATCAGCATCCTGCGTGAGGTGCTCAACCGCGAAAGCTATTCTAAGATCGCCGCAAAGCTGTTCATCGCGGAAAACACGATCAGTTATCGCATCAAAAAGATCCTTTCGCTTGCCCCCGACAAGACCAAGGAAGAGATCTTCTCCCTGCTCTCACAGTTCTTATTTTAATATGGAAACAAAAAGCCGCTTTTGCGGCTTTTTGTTTTGCACATGCGGGCGATTCGTGAATCGCCCCTACGAGCATGTGCGCATCGACAACAATGAACGTTTTGGCAATCCACCCACCGGTAGGGGACGGCGCCTCGACGTCCCGCTTGTACAACATCTCCCCACGGCAACCGGCGGGAGTAACCCCCGCCCTACGGTGTCGCCGCGATGATAATTTTTTGCATATTTTGCACATCCTCCGCATATCTTGTACAAACAAATGTGTGAGCGGAGGAAAATACAGATGACAGGAACAGCGACTATTTACGATACGATCGCAAAACGGACCAACGGCGATATCTATATCGGCGTGGTCGGTCCGGTACGCACGGGCAAATCCACCTTTATCAAGCAATTTATGGAGCGGATGGTTCTGCCGGGCATCGAGGACGAGACTGCACGCGCACGCGCGCGCGACGAGCTGCCCCAATCTGCCAGCGGCAAGACCGTCATGACTGCCGAGCCGAAATTCATTCCCGAAAGCGGCGTGCGCCTGAAGACCGCGGGCGGCATAAAAATGAACATCCGCATGGTGGATTGCGTCGGCTATCTGGTGGACGGCGCGCTCGGCGGCGAGGAAAACGGGGCGCCCCGCATGGTCAACACCCCATGGAGCGCCGAGAAAATGGAATTTTCTGCGGCGGCGAAGCTCGGTACAAAAAAAGTGATGCGTGAGCACTCCACGGTAGGCATCGTGGTCACCACCGACGGCAGTATCGGTGAAATTCCGCGCGGA
>CAYQBT010000024.1:0-11482 GCA_964415775.1 uncultured Lachnospiraceae bacterium | reverse complement strand
GTTGAGTGAGTCGCGAGACTTGCGACCTACTCCAGTCGAAAGTCTTGACTTTCGACTGATTTCAATCGCTTTTCAATGATCGAAAGCGCCTTTTCATAGAGGGTTTTTCGGTTGTAATAGTGCAGTGCCAGTCGGTCGTCGCCCTCGCGCACGGTGTCTGCAAGCAGACCGGCAATGTCGCCGTAGCCAAACAGCGCACTCACGTCGCAGGCTACGCTGTCCGCGATCAGCGAAAGCATCCTTTCGTCGTCGGCGTTGCCGGCGGCGACCTGCTCCTTGAGGAGCGGCTCCATATATCCGTAGGAAAGGAACGCCATACGCGCGATCAGGTATTCCACCTTGCCCTGCTCCTCGATGCCGCGGGGGATCGCAAGCATCGTAGTATGGGCAAGGTCGATGTAACTGCGGTACTCTGCCTCCTCGCTTGCTTTCGGCAAGGGAAGGATACCGATGCCCATCACCGCTTCGCGCAGTGCGCCGATCTCCGAGAGCTTATGCACCGAGAAGAGCGCGGAAAGCTCGCCAAAGGCATCAGGATCGGCAAGGGCGGACGGATCGGCGGTGAGGGGTTTTACCGCGTCCAGCGCCTTACGCATCGTGGAAAGAGGTGTTACTGTGAGGGTGTCCTCCTCGTCGGCGGTCACAAAGCTGCCACCTGCGCCGAAATACAGCGGAAAGATGTCCTCTTCGCCGTAGCAAAAGCCGTGAAAGCTGTTCGCTGCCTCCAGATGCGCCTCCGCATACTGCTCTGCGGATACCGCCTGTGCCGCTCGGCTTGCCGCCAGCAGCGTTTCTATGGTGAACTGCCCATCCAGTGCGATCGCCGCAAGGGATCGCTCGTCCTCGGGTAAAAGATTGTTTTGCAGCTCGATCGAGCGGTTGTACGTGACCACCGCCGCGCCGCTGCGCGCATCTGCCGTTGCCGAAGAGATCAGATATTTGCCGCCAAAGATGGAAAGCTCGTCCATAATGGCACCGTCAAACCAAGGCTTGTCCGCGCGGATGTGCGCGCTGTCCGACAGATCCGAAAGGTGCCCTGCCGAAAGCAGTGCCGAAAGCGATCCGGCGGCGTCTCCCGCATAGAGGTTATACCGAAGTTCGCCCGAAAGGATGTCCTCTTTTGCCGTTTGCGCAAAGTCTGCAGTCGCCGAAACCGAAAGCTGTACGCCCGTCTCCACGATGAGATGCTCGTTTCGCTTTGCCGCCTTTTCCGAAAGGGCATCGGAGAGCTCGCCCGCGGCAAACGCCGGAGCGGCATCGGTATCGCAAAGAACCTGCAGTTCAAATCCCTCGACGTTCTCCCGCACGACTTCGGGCGGCAGAACCGAGCTTAGCGTCTCCCGCATTCGCCGGTTTTCCGCAAGCCTCTCCTCCTCGGGATCGGGAAGAAGTACTTGCGGCAGGGTGCCCGCCAGTATCGCGGCGATCAATATGCTGCATATGATCAGTATGCCTTTCTTTGTGATACGGACAACCCCCTTTCGTGGTGTAAAAGATTCGCTCTGCGAATCTTTTACAGTGATATTCGCCTGCGGCGAGTGATATTTGCGCCTTACGCAAGTGATATTCGCACCTGCGGTGCGAGTGAGATCCACGCTTGCGCGTGGGTTAAGGTAAAAATCGCCGAGCGATTTTATAAATTTTTGATAAACGGTTTCCTGCCACGCGTCATCCTGAGCGAAGGCGAAGCCGGAGTCGAAATTTTGCGCAGCAAAATCGCATAGCGGGATCTCGTGGCAAAACTTCTTATATCTTTACGCGTTTTACGCGCTTGCTGACGAGGCAGATCGCCTCATAGTTTATCGTACCGGCGGCGGCGCAAAGACGCGCAATATTCTCGCCGCTTTCATCGAAGATATATATATAGTCGCCGACCGAAACATCCACGTCGGTGACGTCGATCATACACTGATCCATGCAGATCCTGCCGAGCAGACGGACTGCCTTGCCGCCGGCAATGACCGTACCGCCGTTTTTGTAGCCGCGAAGGAAGCCGTCGGCATAGCCGATCGGGATGGTCGCCACAGTCATTTCTCTGTCGGCACAGAACTCCGCGCCGTAACTCACGCAGTCACCCGCGTGCAGTTTATGGATATGCGCGATCCGGCTCTTCAGCCGCATTACGGGGATGAGCGCGGGATCCTTTGCCTCCGCCGAAGGAGAAAGCCCGTACAATACGATGCCCAGCCGCACCATATCCTGATACAGCTCGGGATAGCGAAGCGCGCCCGCACTGTTACAGATATGCTTCACGCCGAAATGCAAGCCGACCGCCTCACAGCGCTTCACCACCGCGTCGTAGCGGTCGAACTGTGCGCGGGACATCCCATCGTCACCCTCGTCGGCACAGGCAAGATGCGAAAAGATGCCGTCAATGCGGATCGCTGGCAATGCCGCCACCGCCGACATCTCCCGCACGGTGTTCTCCGCCGCCTCAGCATGGGTGTCAAAGCCGAGACGGTTCATGCCGCTGTCGAGCTTGAGATGACAGCGGATAATATCCTCCTCGCCGAGCACGCCGCTCTGTCGCAGAGAGCAGATCGCATCCGAAAGTGCCGCGGCGTAGTCGAGCGAATACACCGCCTGCGTGATCTTATGCCTTGCAAGCAGCTTGACGTTTTCATATTCCGCGGGGGTGTAGCCGAGGATCAGAATACTCTTTGCCACACAGTTTTCGGCATCGAGGATCGCGTAGATCTGCTCCGCCTCCTCAATGCTGGAGACGGCAAAATGCCTTGCTCCCGCCGCAAACAGCGCCGGAACGCAGATCGCCGCAGAGTGACCGTAGGCATCCGCCTTGACCACGCACATCGGCTCGGTCGCAGGCGATACGCTCTGTATCCGATCGCGCAAATGCCGGAAGTTATGCTGCAGCGCAGCCACGTCGATCTCTGCAAGATTCTTTTCGGTCATCGGCCCTCACTCCTTTCGTACTTTAAAATTTGCAGGTCATATTCCCGCCCGTCCACCGTGCCAAGAAGACGAAGCGGCAGACCGCTTTGATCGGTATATACCGCTCGGCGGTTGCCCCCGCCGTTTGCGGTAAAGCAGCACACACCGCCCTCCTCGCCCGCAAAGCGCAAAGTGCCCGCAGGCAGGTCCCACAGCTTTGTAAAATCCAGCATCCCGTCTGCCGCCTGTGCGGCATAGACAAGATCGCCCACCGTCACGGTAAGCGTGCCGTCCTCCCCCATGGCGGCACGCATGCCGCAAAGGGTATCGGGCGCAGTAAAGGCAACGGTTTTGGTCGCCCCGCTTCTCGTATAGGTTGCCGCGTACGCCCGCTCGCCGAGGGTAAAGACAACCTCTGCCGTAAAGTCGCCCGCAAGATCGGGCGCAGACGGCACCGCATGGCACGCAGAGAGCAAAACGCAAAGCAGCAGCAAAAAAATCCGTTTCAAACAAACCACCTCATACGAATATATGCGGTGAGGAGGCGGGGATATGACAGCGAACTGCGGAGAGTTTAGGGCAGCGTCATCGCCGCCCGAGATTCCGCTTCGCGCTTTTCGGCTACGCCTCAAAGTTCGACTGCGTATTTTTGCGCGTCATCCTGAGTGGAGCGTAGCGAAATCGAAGTTTTGCGCCAGCAAAACCGCCGTAGGCGGGATCTCGCAAAAATACTTCGCTCAGAATGACGAGGGCGGGTTTTCACTCACGATAAAATCCCCTGCAAATTGCCAAACGGCAATTTGCTACCTTCACATGCCGCACAGCGGCATATATCACATTGCGTAGCAATATATCACGCGCCCGCAGGCGCATATCACAAATCGCAAAGCGATTTATTGCACTGCAAGGGTACGCTTTTATGCGTAACCTTGCCTCACTCGGGCAGATCGTGCGAGATCTCGGTGACCGACGGCACCTGATAGCGGATGTTGGCGATCATGCGTGCGGTCGCATCAAAGAGCACCGTCTTTTGCTCGGTGTCGTCCTGATACACGAGGACGTACGCGTTCTTTACCGAAGCCGAGGAACGCAGATCAAGCGTAGAGCGGATGGAAAAGCTCTGCAGACGATCACTCGTAACGGGTGCAACCAGACGCGCATCCTTTTTGAGATCCACCGAAAGCTTCTCCTTGCGGTACTGCTTGGAATAGACCGCCGCAAAGTCGAGGATCGCGCCGGTCTGGGTATATTCGTATTCGATCAGCGAAAAGCGCGAAAGATACCAGAGTGCAAGACACAAAAGCGCAAAGCAGAGGAGTCCTATGCTCATTCCCGCGAGCGGAATAACAAACCAGATCACACACAGCGCAAGCACCGCGGCCGCTACTACCGCAAGGCAGAGCGCGGCAAGATACTTGCCTTCTTTTTTCTTTTCTACCGCGTATTCACAGAAATCGTGCTCATACATGATCGAAAACCTCCATAGTTATTCAGTTTAGTATACCATACAAGCGCCGCAATTTCAATATTTTTATAGATTTCTTATTGAATATTCTATTATTTTATAGTAGAATAGTATTGTTATTATTTTAAGTAGACTGGAGAAATATAGTCATGAAAGCAGTCATTACGGTTATCGGTAAGGACCAGGTGGGCATCATCGCCTCCGTCAGCACAAAATGTGCCGCGTTCGGCGCAAACATTACGGAGATCACCCAGAGCGTTTTGGATAAATATTTTGCCATGATCATGATCGCCGACATCAGCGGTCTTACGGGCGACTTTTCCTCATTTGCAGACGCGCTGGAATCGCTCGGCAAGGAGACCGGCCTTGAGATCCGTTGCATGCACGAGGATATTTTCGATGCGATGCACAAGATTTAATGCTTGCCTGTGGCAAGCATCAGCAATATAAATCTCTGTCGGGATTTGCGATATATGCCTATGGGCATGCTATATGTGCCTGTCGGCACGCGAGGGATTTATAGCATATCGCAAGCGCAAAGCGCTTATATCGCACCCGAGCAGCGCGAGGGTATATCGCGCGGCAACGCCGCATATCGCCATCATCCCTTATTTTAAAATCAGTACAAGGAAATCACCGTTATGATCAATACACAAGATATTTTAGAAACCATACACATGATCCGCGAGGAGAACCTCGACATCCGCACGGTCACCATGGGCATCTCGCTCTATGACTGCGTCAGCGACGATGTGGACAAGCTCTGTGCCAACATCTACGACAAGCTGATGCGGAGCGCAAAGAACCTTGTTTCCACCGCGGAGGATATCGAAAAGCTGTACGGTATTCCGATCGTTAACAAGCGTGTCTCGGTCACGCCCATCTCCTATATCGGCGGCAAGGCTTCCCCCGAGGACTATATCAAGATCGCAAAAACGCTGGATCGCGCCGCAAGCGATCTCGGCATCAACTTTATCGGCGGCTACTCAGCACTCGTGCAAAAAGGACAGACCAAGGGCGCGGACGCGCTGATCGAATCGATCCCCGATGCGCTTGCCGAGACGAACATGGTCTGCTCCTCGGTCAATGTCGGCTCGACGCGCGCCGGCATCAACATGGATGCCGTCGCACGTATGGGCAGAACCGTCAAGGCAGCGGCAGAAAAGACCGCCGACCGTGACGCGATCGGCTGTGCAAAGCTGGTCGTATTCGCAAACGCGGTGGACGACAACCCCTTTATGGCGGGTGCATTCCACGGTGCGGGCGAGGGCGACTGCGTGATCAACGTCGGCGTCAGCGGACCGGGCGTTGTGGAAAAGGCGATCCGCCGCGCAGGTGATTGCGACTTCTCCACCCTTGCCGACGTCATCAAGAAGACCGCGTTCAAGATCACCCGCGTGGGTCAGCTTGTCGCGTACGAGGCGTCCAAGCGTCTCGACGTGCCCTACGGCATCGTAGACCTTTCCCTTGCACCCACCCCCGCGATCGGCGACAGCGTTGCCTGCATCCTCGAATCCATGGGACTCGAGACCTGCGGCGGCCCCGGCACCACCGCGGCACTCGCTATGCTCAACGACGCGGTCAAGAAGGGCGGCGTTATGGCCTCCAGCCATGTCGGCGGTCTTTCGGGTGCCTTCATCCCCGTCAGCGAGGACGCCGGCATGATCGCCGCGGCAGAGTGCGGCGTGCTGACGCTCGAAAAACTGGAAGCAATGACCGCCGTTTGCTCGGTGGGGCTGGACATGATCTGCATCCCCGGAGACACCACCGCCGAAACCATCAGCGGTATCATTGCAGACGAGATCGCCATCGGCATGGTCAACAACAAGACCACCGCCGTGCGCGTCATCCCCGCGCCCGGCAAGGGTGTAGGCGAAAAGGTGGAGTTCGGCGGTCTGCTGGGCTATGCGCCGGTCATGCGCGTGAACCCCGTCTCCTGCGAGAAATTCATTGCCCGCGGCGGACGTATCCCCGCACCCATCCATTCGCTGAAAAACTAAGTAGGGGCGATTCACGAATCGCCCGCATGTACAAACACCGCTCCGCGGCAAACGGCGGGAGCAAGCCCCCGCCCTACAAATACCAATTCACATCTATCGCCACGGCGACCTACCCCACCGTAGGGGCGACCTGTGGTCGCCCGCTTGTACAACCTCGCGCCGCAAATTCCGAAAAGGAGGTGTCATTTTTGCAGATCAAGATCTATATTCATCCCGAATTCAAGGACGCTTTCTGGACAAAGCTTTCGCTAAGGGCGCTCTCTGCCGAGATCACGCGCAAACGCTACACTGCCGAATACATCGCCGCGGACCGCGTGACCGACATCGACTTTGACAAGGTATATGCAAAAGACGAAAAGCGCCTGCTTTTGTATGTCGGGCACTCGGTCGCGGGAACGCCCGCCGATCTCAAATACCTGACCGATCACGGCGTGCACGTTCTCTTATTCAACTATGAATCGGAGGTGCTCGGCGGCAAATGCTCGAAGGTACTGCTGAACTACCGCGACGGCATGCAAAAGACCATCGCCTATCTGCATGCAAACAAGCATGACCGCATCGCGCTGTTCGGCATCAACCCGAACTCCTCCACCGACCTGCTCAAGGACGCCTATTTTCTCGAGTATCTGCGCGAGCACGGCGGCAATCCCTCCCGCGATATTTACTACAACTACGGCTCGATCACCGGTTGCTTTGCGCGCTTTGCTGAAAACTACGCCGACTACAACGCAGTCATCTGCGCGAACGACATCGTGGCGCTTGCGCTGGTGCAGAACCTGCAGTCGATCGGCGTGCGCGTCCCTGAGGACATGTACGTAACCGCCTGTGGCGGCTCCACCATGATCGCCACAATGGCAAAAACGACCATCACCACCGTCTCCGCCGACCAGTACGAGCTCGGCAGGCAGGCGGTGCTGACCTATGCCTTTCTATTAAAGAACCCCTGCGACGTGGCGCTGACCGTCAAGGTAGAAGCAAAGCTCACCCCCCGCGCCTCCACGGGCTTCGATATGGGCATGGAAGAAGCGCCCGTCGCCTCCCTGCACAAGCAGGTGCCGAACGTCGATTTCTATGACGATCCCGTGATTCAAAATATTTTCAGCATCGAAGCGTTGCTTCTGAACTGTGACGACCTTGACCGCGGCATCCTCTGCGGTATCCTGCAAAGCGAGACCTATCCGAGCATTGCCGAGCGGCTCTACACCTCGGAAAACGTCATTTCCTACCGCATCAAGCGCATGTGTAAGATCACAGGCTGTCAAAAAAAGAGCGAGCTTGTCGCCCGCCTCTCCCCATATCTGAAATAAGGAGGCATCTCCCCCTTGCGCATCAAAATCTATATACAACCCGATTCCAAGGACTCTTTCTGGTCCAAAATGGCACAGAAGGGCGTTGCCGCGGAGATCCTGCACAAGCGGTATACCGCCGAATATATCGCCGCAAAATCGGTTGCCGACATCGACCTTGACAAGGTGTTCGGCGAGGAGAAAAAAAGAGTGCTCCTTTATATCGGCTACTCGCCCGACTCTACGCCAAGCGATCTCCGATACCTTGCGGAGCAGGGCATCCACACGCTGCTGCTCAACTACGGCTTCCCCGGCTTTTCGGGAAGCTGCTCGCGCGTGCTGGTCAATTACCGCGACGGTATGGAAAAATGCATCGGCTATCTGGTCGCAAACAAGCACGACCGCATCGCGCTGTTCGGCGTCAATCCGCACTCCTCCACCGACATGCTCAAGGACGAGTGCTTCTCCGAATTTCTGCGCTCCCGCGGCGGCAATCCCTCCCGCGATATTTATTATAACTACGGCTCGATCATTGGTTGCTTCTCCCGCTTCGCGGAGAACCTCACCGACTACAATGCCGTCATCTGCGCAAACGACATCGTGGCGCTTGCGCTGCTGCAAAACCTGAAAAAGCTCGGCGTACGGGTGCCGGAGGACCTCTACATCATCTCCTGCAGCTACTCCACCCTGCTTGCCGAGCGCGTCAAGCCCGGCATCACCATGCTTGCGGCAGACAAATACGAGACCGGCGTGCAAGCGGTATTCGCCTACACCTCGCTGGTCAAAAATCCCTCCGATATCGCGCTGACCGTGCGCGTTGCCCCCAAACTGACCGTGCGCGGCTCCACCAATTTCGACCCCGCGCCCGCGTCCGACGTCTTTCCGGTCTACAAAAACCCCTCTACCGTGATCAATTTCTATGAGGATCCCGACGCAAAAAGCTTTATCCACGCCGAATCGCTCCTCCTTAGCTGTGACGAGCTGGATCGGGGCATCCTCGAGGGCATCCTCGCCGGTGATACCTATCCGCGTATCGCCGAGCGGCTCTACACCTCGGAAAACGTCATTTCCTACCGCATCAAACGCATGTGCAAGATCGCCGGTTGCCAGAAGCGGAGCGAGCTTGTCAGTCTGCTCTCTCCCTTTCTCAAATCCTGATCCTGCCAAAGAAACTATACAAAGAGGAAGTCTCTATGCAAAACGAAAAAACGATCGTGCTGATCGCCTTTTACAACACCAAGGCGCTTGGCGTACGCTATCTCGAAACCGCCCTGCTGGGGGCAGGCTATGCGGTCAAAACCATCTTTTTCAAGGGCTTTAACAGCCAGAATCCCAAGGTGGCAACCGAAAAGGAGATCGAACTGTGCGCCGCAGAGATC
This sequence comes from uncultured Lachnospiraceae bacterium, assembly GCA_964415775.1. Classification (GTDB taxonomy): domain Bacteria; phylum Bacillota; class Clostridia; order Oscillospirales; family CAG-272; genus UMGS902. The sequence goes on along the minus strand of CAYQBT010000024.1, from coordinate 2,460 downwards.
TGCCGCGCCGATCCGCTGTTTGTCGGACTTTCGGTGATGAGCTCGATGTATCTCGAAAGCGTGGAACTGCTTTGCGCCAAGCTCCGAACCCTCGGCTACCCGCTCGTTTTCGGCGGCGCGTTTGCCTCGATGTTCCCCGACCGCTTCCTTGCCCTCGGCGGCAAGTATGTCATCCGTGCGGACGGCGAGATCCCGATGGTCAAGCTGGCAAACGCGATGACGGAGGGAACAGATCCCACCGCGAACCCCTCGCTCTGCTACGAAAAGGACGGCGAGGTCGTGATCAACCCCATCGGTGACCTGTACGAGGACATTGACAAGTACGGCCTGCCCGCCATTGAGTGCGCGGATGCCTGCTACATCGAAAACGATACGATCGGCTACGGCGATCCCCAGCTTTCGGCGATGAGCTACGAGGTCATTGCCTCGCGCGGCTGTCCGTTCACCTGCTCGTACTGCTGTGTGATCAACCTGCACCGCATGTTCCCCAAGGATGTAAAATACGTGCGTACCCGCTCGGTCGAGAGCGTCATGCAGGAACTGATCGAAGCGAAAAAGAAGCTGAAAAAGCTGGTCTTCGTTCACTTCTACGATGAAATTTTCCCGAATACGCCCGGTTGGATCGATGAATTCATCGTGCAGTATAAAAAGCATATCCACCTGCCCTTTACCATTTGGTCGCATCCCAAGATGGTCAAGGTGGACGAACTCAAAAAGCTCGTGAAGGTCGGCCTGACCGAGGTCATTATGGGCATCCAGTCGGGTTCGCCCTACATCCGAAAGGAGATCTTCCACCGCTATGAAACGCAGGAGGACATCATCGAGGCAACGAGGATCATCCGCGAAAGCGGTGTGTTCTGGGCAAGCTACGACTTCATGCTCCAGCATCCGTTTGAGAAGATTGAGCACCTCAAAGAGACCTACGATCTTGTAGAAAAGCTCGCCATGCCGCTTGAGCTGCAGCTCCACGGACTCAACTTCCTGCCCGGCACCGACATCGTGGATATGGCGATCGAGCAGGGACTGATCTCGCGCGAGGAGATGGAAAAGATCATGTACGCGTCGATGCAGGAGCAGTTTGATGCCTACTGGAAGCGCGAGGACGAGCGCGAAAGCCGTCTGTGGTACCGCCTCACCTACTGCCTGCAGTTTAAAAATTGCCGCGGAAAGTGCGCCGAGTATGCGACCGACATCGACAAGTACGAAAGCGCGATCGATGCCATGTATGCGAAGTGCAAAAAGCGCGCGAAGCTCCGCTACTACTACAAAAAAGGCCGCGTAGTGCTGAAGAGCATCCGCATGCATCTGTTCGGATAAGAAAAAAGGTTCACGTTTCGTGAACCTTTTTTAGTTGTATCGGACACCTATCCCTGTAGGGGTCGACGTCCTCGACGACCCGTTTTTCCACAGTGCGATGTTTGTACATGCGGGCGATTCGTGAATCGCCCCTACGGGTGTGTGCGTACCCGTTATGATGATTGCTACGGCGACCTACGCATCGTAGGGGTCGACGTCCTCGACGACCCGTTTTTCCACGGTGCGATGTTTGTACATGCGGGCGATTCGTGAATCGCCCCTACGATGATTTGCAATCCTGAGGATTGCATGATTTGAACGCTCCTCGTTCATGATTTGCCCTTACGGGCATGAAGCCAGGGCGACCCGCGGTCGCCCGCATGCCCACCCGTTTATCCAAGCAGCGAATACAAGATATTCTTCATTTCCTCGGCGGTCTCGGCAAAATTCAGCTTGCCGCGCACTTTAGACGCGCCGCGGATGTCACGCACATAATAGCCCATGATCTTGCGCGCCTCGGGGATCGCAAAGCGCTCCTCCTTGAAGGTGCACATGAGATCAAGATGGCGCGCCGCCTCATCCAGGATCTCCTCGGTAGACGGCGGGGTATACGGTCTTCCCTCGAAAAAAGCGGTCAGCTCGTCAAAGATCCAGGGATTGCCCATCGCGCCGCGCGCGATCATAATGCCGTCGCAACCGGTCTCGGAAAGCATGGTCTTTGCCGCCTCGGCAGAGAAAATATCGCCGTTTCCCACAACGGGGATGCGCACCGCCTGCTTGACCGCAGCAATAACCGCAAGATCGGCCTTGCCGCTGTACATCTGTGCGCGCGTGCGCCCGTGCACACAGAGCATGGATGCGCCTGCATCCTCCAGCGCCTTTGCCATTTCGGGCGCGTTTTTATTTGTCTCGTCAAAGCCCGCGCGGATCTTGACCGTGACGGGCAGATGCGTGGCGCCGACCACGGCACGCACAAGCTTTACCGCAAGCGGCACATCCCGCATCAGGGCGCTTCCCTCGCCGTTTGTGACGATCTTGCGCACCGGACAGCCCATATTGATGTCGATCGCGGCAGGGATGCCCACCGTCTCGGAAAGACTGCCGTCCGAGATGCGGCGCGCCGCCTCGGCTAAAAAGTCCGGTCGCGACCCAAAAAGCTGGAGC
>CAYQBT010000023.1:0-11778 GCA_964415775.1 uncultured Lachnospiraceae bacterium | reverse complement strand
TTGTATTTCCTTTGTCTTTCAACTGATTTTTTATACGTTCATAATAACCGGCAGGATCATCGGTCGGCGGTGCGTCTTCTGATAGAGATACTTGGAAAGGCTCTCCTTGACGCCGTTTTTGATCTCCGCCCAGTCGGTATGGCGCGCATCCAGACTCTTTTCGATCGACTGCTCTGCAAGACGGCGGATCTCGTCCATCAGCTCCTCGCTTTCGCGCACGTACACAAAGCCGCGCGAAATGATGTCGGGGCCTGAAATGAGCAACCGCGCGTCAATATCCACCGCGGCAACCACCACGATGAGACCGTCCTGCGAAAGGTGCTTGCGGTCGCGCAGGACGATATTGCCGACGTCTCCCACGCCGTAGCCGTCGATCAGCACCTTGCCTGCGGGAATCGTGCCCGCAAAGCGCGCCCCCTCCGAGTCGATCTCCAGCACCTTGCCGATATCCGAAACAAAGATGTTCGCATCGGGCGTTCCCATTTCCAGCGCGAGGTGACGGTGTGCGTCCAGATGCCGCAGCTCGCCGTGGATCGGCATAAAGTATTTCGGCTTGGTGAGCGCGTGCATCAGGCGAAGCTCCTCGCGGCAGGCGTGTCCCGAAACGTGCACATCGGTCTCGGGATCGTTCATCACGGTGACGCCGCTTGCGATCAGCGCATTGACGATCTTGCCGACCGACTTTTCATTGCCGGGGATCGCAGTCGCGCTGATGACCACGAGATCGTTCGGTCCGAGCGTGAGACGGTCGTGATCGCCGAACGCGAGACGGTAGAGCGCGCTCATCGGTTCGCCCTGACTGCCGGTCGTGACCAGCGTGACCTGACTTTCGGGATACCGCTTGACGTCCTTAAGGTCGATCAGCACTCCCTCGGGCACATGCATATAGCCGAGCGCGCTTGCCGCCTCGATGATATTCACCATACTGCGTCCCATGACCGCAACCTTGCGCCCATGCTCGGCAGAAAGCGAGATGATCTGCTGTACGCGGTGCACGTTCGAGGAGAATGTCGCAATGACGATACGTTTGTCCGCGTTCTTTAAGAAGATGTCGGACAGCGATTTGCCGACCTTTTTCTCCGAGGGAGTAAAGCCGGGGCGCTCGGCGTTGGTGGACTCGCACATGAGCAGTAGAACGCCCTCGTTACCGAGCTCGCCAATGCGGGTGATGTCCATCATTTTGCCGTCGATCGGTGTCATATCCAGCTTGAAGTCGCCCGTGTGCAGGATCGTGCCGAGCGGGGTACGGATCGCGATCGCGCAGGCATCGGCGATCGAGTGGTTCACGCGGATAAACTCTGCGGTAAGCCCACCCACCTTGACAACGTCACCCGCCTCGACCGCGTGCAGCTTCGGGGTTTCGGGCAGCTTGTGCTCGGAGAGCTTGCGCTCCACGATGCCGACTGTGAGCTTGGTGCCGTAAATATCGGGGTTGATCGTGCGCAGGGCATACGGCAGGGAGCCGATGTGATCCTCATGTCCGTGCGTGAGCAGGATCGCGCGCACCTTGTCGCAGTTTTTCTCCAGATAGGTAATGTCGGGGGTGACAAGATCAATGCCGAGCATATCTTCGTCGGGGAAGGCAATGCCGCAGTCGATCAGGATAATGTCGTCCTCGTATTCGATCATGGTCATATTCTTGCCGATCTCATGCAGACCGCCAAGGCTGGCGATATGCAGCTTCGAGATGATCGGCACACTCTTTTTGCGGCCGCTGTTTTTGCGGCGGCTTGCACCCGTCTTTTTCGGCTTCGGAGCGCTTGCCGCCTCTTTGGTAGCCGGTGCAGCCGCTTTCGCCGCAGGCTTTGCCGCCTTGGGGCGAAGCTGTCCCTTCGGTCGGGCTTTTCTGTTGGTTTTTTGCGCCGTTTCTGCAGAAGCGGCGGTAGAATTCTTTTTGTTTTGTTCCATAATACCTCCATTTTCAAAATTAAACGCACGAAAATAAAGCTGTCCGACATGGGCAGCGAAAAAAGCAAGTATTTTCTGTTTGGAGCGCACCGCAGAACGCACAGGCGGGCACTTTACACAGTGCTTTTACCGTACAAAAATATTCAATATATAGTATACACGATTCACGCGTGATTTGCAATAGGAATTTTGCGGAAAGTTCCCGTTACGATCCTTATCACGGCTATGCACAAACCCGTAGGGGGCGACCTCCCGGACGCCCCGCATGCTATGGTTCGATGTTGTTTCGGCGGGACGTCGAGGCGCCTGTCCCTACGGTGGATGGGTATCAATAACGCAGATCGTCACGGCAACACCGTAGGGCGGGGGCTTGCTCCCGCCGTTTGCCTCGGTGCAATGTTTGTTTCAGCGGGACGTCGAGGCGCCGTCCCCTACCGGTGGGGTGGGTATCAAAAACCCACATCGTCACGGCGACATTTGTAGGGGGCGACCTCCCGGACGCCCCGCATGCTATGGTTTGCTGTTGGTCCATACGGGCGATTGATAATCGCCCCTACAACAGGATCCCAAACAGCAGCCCGCACACGACCCCGAAAATCACGCCTGCGGCAAAGAGCAATACATCCCGCACGCGCACGCGGCGCGTGCGGCGGCGCGTGGTGTTGCGATCGACGATGCGCTGTGCCTCGCGCACGATCTCCTCCTGCCCGCACTTCTCTGCACTGCGGCGCACCAGAAAATACGCTTCGTCAAAAATCTGCGAATCGGTTCCCTTCAGCAGAATAATTTGTCGCTTGCAGCCGCGCAATACACCACACTCCTTTTTCAGCCAGATATGCAAAACTATTTTTACCATTTTCCCCGCGAATATACAGCGCGCACGGAGAAAAACGGCAGATCTGGCACCCGACTTCCTCTGTTACCGAAATGTTTAGGGTTACATTTTCGCATAAATCTACTATAATGATAGTAAGACGAAACGCAAAGAAAGGAGTCGGCACGGTGGAACTGATACAGATCGGCGCAAACGCGCTCAAGGTCACACTCACCAAGGAAGACATGGCATACTATGCGATCGAGTTTGAGCGGCTCGACTATGAAAACACCGAAACGCGGCGCGCCATCTGGAGCATCCTCGACGAAGCCAAGCGCACGATCGGCTTTGAGGCAGCGCGGGATCGGTTGTACATACAGGCATTTCGGGATAAGGACGGCGGCTGTGAGCTGTTTGTGCGCCGCGCCGAGCCCGAGAAAAGCCCGCCGTCGCGCACCGCGCTCTTCCGCTTTGCCGAGATCCGCTTTCTGCTGACGGCGTGCGCGCACCTGCAAAACTGCGGCTATACCGACGATAGCCGCGCGTTTGCGGGGGATGACGGCGCGTGGTACCTTATGCTGGCGGAAAAGGGCGATAAGGGCCGCTTCTTCTACCTTGCGGAGCTTGGCACCGCCCTGCCGTACAGCGAAGCCTTCCTCGCCGAGCATACCTCGCCGCTCTGCGAGGGTGCGGTGGCAACACTTTCTGCTTTACGGTGAATTTCCGGTTGACAAAGTTTTTCTCTGTCGCTATAATAAAAGTAACGATATTTTTGTCGAAAGGACGTACATCATGGGAAAGTTTACCGAAGATTTCAAAGCCTTTATCGCAAAGGGCAATGTTCTGGACATGGCAGTCGGCGTTGTTGTCGGCGGCGCATTCAATAAGATCGTGACCTCGCTGGTCAACGACATCATCATGCCGCTTGTAGGTCTGCTTATGGGCGGTCTCAGCGTTGCAGACTGGAAATGGGTCATCCGCGAAGCAGTCTTGGACGCAGAGGGTGCAGTCGTTACCGCAGAGAACGCCGTTCATTACGGCAACTTTTTGCAGACGGTGCTGGATTTCCTCATCGTTTCCTTCACCATCTTCGTTGTTCTGCGTATTTTCACCAAGCTGCAGAGAAAGCGCGAAGAAAAGTAAGCTTTGCAAAAGAAAAAACCGCCGCACGGCGGTTTTTTCTTTTTAATGTTCGTGCACGGCGGGAGCAAGCCCCCGCCCTACGATGGATGCCTTATTCAAACAAAAGCCGATAATAATCCTTTTCGAGGATCATGCGCGTAAATTTGTTCTTGCGGGAGACAACGCCGTTCATCTGCTTGACGTACGCGGCGATCTCCTCCTCACTTGCGGTGAAACCCTCGGCAGGAGTAAAGATCTTTGTCGTCGTGCTGTACGAGCCGTATTTGTTGATCCAGTTCCACGCACTGCCGTCGCCGTCCTGATTCAGAATGACCAGCGGCACACTACCCGAAAGCACATCGGTGCCGGGGAGCAGACGGGAATCGTATTCGAGCCCGAACAGATTGGAGACCGTGGGGATAATATCGAGTGACGAGCAGGGCACGTCTACAACGATCGGCTCCTCCATTGATGCGCACCAGATGATGCAACCGTTGCGGAGCAGGTCAAAGTTCTTATGGATGCCGTCCTCGGGGATGCCGTACAGCTCGGCAAGCTCAGCATCGGCAAGCGCGTACGGATAGTGGTCGGTGCTCATCACGAACACGGTGTCCGCAAGCTTCCCTGCGGCTTCGAGCTGTCTTACCATTTCGGCAAGCATCAGCTCCACCTCGTACTGGCAGGCGTGGTATGCCTTGACGTTGTCCGAGCAGGGCAGGTTTTCCACAATATCACGGTGCTTCTTCGCCATATTGTTGCCGTAGAAGGAGTAATTTGCGTGTCCGCTGACCGTCATATAGTACGCATGGAACGGCTCCTCGGACTGAAGATAATACGGGAGCGTCGCCACCGCCATCTCGTGGTCCGAGCGCGGCCAGACGTTGGTCAGCCCGTCAAGTCCGTTTCCGACCGCAATGAATTTGTACCCCATATTCGGGTGGGAAATATCGCGTCTGTAGTACTGATAGTCGTGATTGTGGAACGCGTAGGTCTTGTACCCGAGCTTTGAGAGCTGATTGCCCATGGTGAACGGCAGGAGATTCTCTCCGCTCATCTGCAGGCACTTTGCACTGCTGTAAAAGAGGCCGGTGAGCGAAAGATATTCGCCCGTAGCGGTACTTCCGCCCCACAGCGAGGTGTAAAAGTTGTTGAAAACCACGCCCTCGGTCGCCATCTTGTAGAGGGTGGGCGTGCGCTCGGGATCGATCGTCTTGTAGGAGAAGCCCTCCAGCGTGATGTAGATCAGATTTTTGCCCTTGAACATGCCGGTGTATTGGTTCTTCTTCGTCGGCGTGAGCGAGGCAAAATAGTTGTGCGCCGCCTTGAGATCGGCATCGGTCTCGCCTGCGGCAAGGGCGGCGAAGTCGATGTTCATCACATTGTCGCCGTATTCGATCGGCTTTGGCGGGGTAACGGGTGCGGTGGTCTCGCTCGGATCGGTCGTCACGTCCGGATCAGTGGTTCCGATCGGTGCGGTGGTAGACGGCGGGGGCGCCGTAGTCTCGAAGGGATTGACCACCGTGCCCGGCAGATCTTCGTCCACGATCGGGCCGGTCTCACCGAAGAGCACCGTCTTAAGATCCAGCCGCATATCGGCGAGGATGCCAAAGCGTTTTGCCGCCTCGGTAGCGGAAAATTCATTTTTGTAATAATGGCGGTCGCCGAAATCACTGCGATCCAGATGAATGATGCCGACCGCAAGACAATGCAGAAGCAGAGCCGCGACGAGCAGATAGATGCGGAAGGCAAAGGTGGGCGCAAACGCAGGTGCATACTTCTTGCGCTTTGCCACCAAATAGAGCAGCGGCAACAGCAGCAGAAGGATCGCAAACCAGGAAGTAGAGATCTCCTCGATCAGCACCGACCAGAAGTCGCGGATCGCATCCCCACCCATGCCCATTGTAGCAATGCGGTAGGGGCTGTTGAAAATGCGGAAATAGATATATTGCGACTCAACCAGAAGCGTGAGCACCGTAAACGTCGTGACCGTGAAAACACGGTTGGCCTTCAGGGGCAGCAGCAGCGCAATGCCGCTGAAGAGAAAGCCGGTCGCAAAGGAGAAAAGTGCAAGATACAAAAGCGTCCGTACCGGGATCTCGCTATAAATTGCGAAGTGGAACACCACTTCCAGATAAAAGACCGCAAGCGGGTAGAATAAAAAGAAGAAAAAGTTGCGGTGATTACGCGCACGCAGGCGCTCCGTCTGCGAAACCGCTCCCTGTCCGGACGCAGCCGATGCAGGTCTTGCGAACAGCGCGCGGAAATTCGGTTCCTTGTGCAATAGTGCGCCGAGCCGCGCAAAAAATTCTTTCATCCGTCTCCCTCCCAACATTACAGTATATGCATAGAGCGTATCTTTTATTGTACTACACCGCGTGCGAATTTACAACGCCTTTTCGTAAAATTAAAGAATATTTTGTTTTTCCCTGTCGACGGGACGGATAACGCCACAACAACGCACCCACCGTAGGGGCGATTCACGAATCGCCCGTCTGCCTCGGGGAGATGTTTGTACACGGCGGCAATTTGCAACAAAAAAGAAGACTCGCGTGAACGAGTCTTCTCTTTATTTGTACCGTTTATGCCTTTTTCTTCTTGAGCACGATAGCAAGTACTGCTACTACAACGACTACAGCCGCTACGATGCCGATGATCACACCGACAGAAGCGCCTCCCTCTGCGGGAGCGGTGGTGGTGGGAGCCGCAGTGGTCTGTGCGGGAGCAGCCGTGGTCGCTACGGGTGCAGCCGTGGTCTCTACAGGAGCCGCAGTGGTCTCCACGGGAGCGGGAGTAGTCACTACAGGAGCTGCGGTGGTCACTACAGGTGCAGCCGTGGTTACTACAGGAGCAGCCGTGGTCTCCACGGGAGCGGGAGTAGTCACTACAGGAGCTGCGGTGGTTACTGCAGGCGTAGTGGGCGTGGAGGGTGCTGCGCCGAGCGTCTCCACCGTGTCAAAGTTTGCAGCGATGGTTGCAAACATATCGGTAGCCTGTACATCCTTGGAAGCGATCAGCTTGGTAGGCGTGTTGCAGGTGAACAGCTTGCCGGGGGTGTAGGAGCATACCCACTCAAAGAGCCCGATCGTGCCCGAATTCCAGGTGAACTCCACCGAGTTGATGGTGGTATCCTGCGTGCAGCCGTATATGTTCTTGATGGCAGCATTGTCGGTGATGGTTACCTTGAGATCGCCGACCTCAATGCCGTCCGGATATGCGGAGGTGCAGTGCAGAACCGTAACGTCTGCATTACCGCCGATGTAGATGTTCGCCGTGCCGGTGTAAATGCCCATGATCTGGCGGGAGAAGGGCAGGATATACATCTTGCTGCCCGAAAGAACGGTGATGTTCGTGTCCTTGTCGCTCTCGAAAGGAGGCTCATCCTGACCGTTCTGGTAGCCGCCCATCAGACAGAATGCGCTGGCGATATTACCGCCGGTCATCTTCTCACCGGTCATGGTAACGCCCTCGCCGACCTTCAGGGGGTTGTGCTGACCGATCACGAGAAGGTTTTTGCCGTTGGCAACGAAGTCCATCTGCTCAAAGGTGGTCGCGCCCCAGCAAACGAAGCGGGCGGGATCAAAGTAGTATGCAGCGCCGCTTGTACGGTAGTCGGTGCCGCCGTACAAAGAGGTGAAGGTCACCGAGCCGGTGTACTCTACCATATAGGAGAACGCCTCGTGCTGGGTGAACACACCGCAGACAACGATGGTGCAGTCCTTGGACAGGTCGAGTGCGTCATACGCGGTGAACAGATCGCTGACTGCCGCCTCCGGAGAAGAGCCGTCGCCACTTCCGCCGTCCTTGAGGTAAACGACGGTCTTATCTCCTGCTGCCGAGACCGAAACGATCAAAGCAAGTGCGAGGAGAAGCGTGAGGGAAAGTGCAAGATACTTTTTCATTTGATTTTTTCCTTTCTGTATATAATAAAATTTGCTTTAAAATCTGTCCTTTACCGTAACGAGTTCGGCATCGTACAGGCTGATCGCTCCGCTTGCGATATGGAGCGAAACGGTGTACGTCTTTGCACCGCCTTTTGCGATCACGGGAATGTAGACGGTGTTGTTACCGCCCGTAAGGGTGCCGGTCTTGTAGATCGGCGCGGTTGCCTGCAGGGCACCGTCGATCTGTACCTTTGCGTCTACGGTCCTGCCGGTTGCATTGGCAAAGGTGAGCTTCAGATACTGCTCGCCTGCCTCATTTGCACTGACGGCGAGGTCTACCTTGCCGGTATACGTGCCGTCTGCGTTTGCCGCGGTGTTGACCGTCACCGTACCTGTGCGCGTCTCCTCGGCGCGGATCACGGTCAGCTCATCGAGCACCGCGTAGCGGTGGACAGCCGTTCCGACCGGAACGCTCACGCCAACCGTCATCACCTTATCGGTTGCCGTAAAGACCAGCGCGCGCTTGACGTAGGCATTCTGGTCGTATACGTGCGCGGCCGCGACCGTCTCGCCTGCCGCGTTCTTTGCAAACAGCTCGGCGGTGGTTTTTGCCGTGGTGCTGATAAAGCCGCTCACGCGGTAGGTCTTTCCCTTTTCGAGACCGGTCAGCGAAAGCGAAAGCGTACTGCCCGTCTCCGAGCCGCTGATCTTTACGCCGCCCTTGCCCGAATAGCTCTTATCGGTAATCTCCACGGTTCCCGTCTTTGTAAAGCCGTCTAAGTTTCCGCCTTCAAACTCGTTTACATACACGGTCTCCACGCCCGAGAGTCTTTCGAGCGATTTCGGGATATAGTATTTGCCGTCGCGAATCTCTCCGCCGTTCTCCAGAAGAACGCTCTCAAAGTTTTGCTGATACATCTCTAAGATCTCGGTGAATTTGATCCGCTCGGGCAGGTTCGCGGCATACATCCAGTACGCCTGCTTGACGTCTGCGGCGGCGCGGTTGACGAGAACCCCCTCGCCATCCTGCCATACCTTTTCGTTGATGATCGCCTTCGAGCTCTCGTCAATGCCCTGCCAGCCGCAGGCGATCGCTACGATGCCGAGTCCGACCGGCGTGGTGCTGTCGCCGCCGTGTCCTGCAAGGCTGATGATCTTACAGGTCTCGTAGAAGTCGCCCTCACCGTAGAGCATACCGATCAGGATCATCGCGCAGTTGATCGAGGTCTCGCCCATAGCGCTCTCGAGATCGTATTTTGCCTGATGGCAATAGCGGTCAGCATTCAGGGCGGCAAGGCGCCAGTTTTGCGGATATTTTTCCTTATAGCCAAAGACCATGTCCACGACCTGACTCTGCCAGGAGCCCTCGGGGAAGATCTTTTTCTGCGCATCGCGGATGAGCGTGGGAATATCGTCCTCAAAGTACGCCATCGCATACATTGCCGCGAAGAACTTGAGCCACTCGGTAGGATCGCGGTCGCTGGTCGTGCCGCCGAAGGTCTCTGCCATTTCGACCGCCACGTCGGGCATACCCGCCGCGTTCATGCCTAAGGTCTCGTTGGCAATATAGGGCTCGCCGTTGACGTTGAACTGGTTGCCGTATTCACTGCTACCGGTAAACTGCGGATAATAGCCCTTCTTATTCATAATGCCGTACGCGCCGTAGGTGCGGTGTCCGCCGCCCATGTCCCAGACATCGTACCTCAGCCAGCCGTCCTTGATGACCTTGGAGGCAAAGGTGCCATACTGGGTATACATATCGCGGAGAATATACTGGTTGAGGACGTCAATGCTGAAATCGTCGTCGTTCCAGACCTCCCAGAGTCCGGTCTTTTCGTTTTTGAGCAGCTTGTCGCCGTGCTTGTTGCGGGAATTGTACTCGGCGTACGGTCCGTTGCAGAGTTCAAACCAGTTGTCGGGCATGGCAATACGGGGGGATCCGTCCGAGTTTTTGACAAATTCATAGCCCGAGAGAAAGCCAACAAGCTGTGCCATAAAGCCCGCCATGGTCTTATCCTCGTACTCTTCAATGGAGAGGACGTTGTAGCCCTCGGGTTTCGGGAGATCGACCGGTGCCGCGGTGGTCACTACGGGTGCTGCGGTCGTTACTACGGGCGCTTCGGTGGTCACCGGCGCTGCCGTCGTCCCGACAGGCGGCTTTGTATCCGTGCAGGCTGCCAGCATGGGGAGCACCATCAGGCAGGCAAGAAACAAAGCAAGAAATTTTTTCATCATAGCCGTTCCCTCTTCGTTTATTTGCAATAGTCTGCCGCGTCAAAGATGTCAAAGCGGATCTCATCTGCTGCAAGCGTTACGCCCGATACCTCTGCCGCATTGTTCGATGCGTTGTAGAGCACGCGCATGACCTTGGTCTTATCGGCGTTATAGAACTCGCCGCGCTTGATATAGTAGGGCAGCTTCGAGACGTCGATGACGGTAAACAGACCGTCAAAGTAGAACTCGGCGTACTTGTTCAGCGCATTCGAATACTCCGCGCACATATTTGCATAGCCCTCGTCGTCGCCGATGTCGCGGCGGCAGACGTACAGCTCGCAGTCGAGGCGCACGCCGGTGGTGAGCGCCGCTTTCATCTGCTTGGGTGCTTCGCCCTCGCTGTCACGGATGCCACGCTCGGTGGTGATGACCTCGGGGAAGGTGTAGCGGAAGAGCTGCGGGAACTGGTTGCTCTTGATCTTGAAGTCTACGTTGACCAGACCGTGGATGAACTGCGTATAGGGTGCCGCAACGTCGGTGACGACCTCGCCGGCAAAGACCTTGCCAGCTTCGTCACAGTACTTGACCGCTTCCTCAAAGAACTTGCGGTGATAGATCCACTCCTCGTCTACGCGCGCACCGTGCTCGTGGCGGTCGTTGAAGCAGGGCTGGTAGGGGCAGCCGCAGAAGCAGTCTGCAAATACGCAATCTGCGCCAAGCTCTGCCATCTGTTTTAGTTGCGAGAGCACCTGCTTTCTCCAGCGCTCGGTACCCGAGCAGCAGATTGGGAACTGATGTTTTCCGTATGCCGCACGGAGCTCGCCGCGGCCGGGATACACAAAGGAGGGACGGATCTCGTTGCCGTTGATGTCGAGCATCTTGACCTCGTCGCCGAATTCCTTGTAGTAGGGATTGTGCGGATCCATGAAGTGGCAGTTGCATTCGAGAATGATGCGTCCGCCCATGTCCTGCACCTTTTTGATATTCTCGGCGAGTTCCTTGAACGCGCCCGGGTACGGCTCCGTGTAGGTAGGATAGTTGCGGTCCATTCCCTCCTTCCACCATGCGAAGAGGAAGATGGTGTGGATGCCTCTCTTTGCGCCCTCCTCGTAGATCTTCGGCAGGTCGGACGCCTTGTAGTAGTCCTCGCCGTACTGCGAACGCATGATGATGCGCTGCCAGCCGGTAAGCTCCTTTACCCATCTTTCCTTTTTGGGTACCGAATAGAAGGTCTTATCCGCCCATGCGCGGTACAGGTCTGCGCCGGCTCTCCAATCGCCCTCAAGCACGCCGATCACGGTAGAGGGAACGTTGATCTTCTCGCCCGGACGCGCCATCGGGAAATGGTCAAAGCCGACCATGAGGTTGGTGGGCGCTGCATGGATGCGCTGCTTCACGGTCATAAAGCAGTGGCGCGCCTCTTTGTCATATCTTGCCACGTACAGGAAGTGACCGTTCGACTCGATACCGAACCAGCCCATCGTTGCACGGGGATAGTGATAGTGCCAGAAGATCTCGTACTCATCGTGCTGATACCACACGTTGGTCATGTCTTTCATGAATTTCCAGGGGTTCTCCACGCGGGTGCCGAGACCGTTCGGGAAATAAATGATGTCTTCCTTCTTCTCGCCGTAGAGCTCGTCGTCGTCCGAGTAGTCGGTCGCGAGCTCGACGAAGTTCTCGCCCGCGTCGAGCCGCGCGAGCAGGTCGTCCGCCTCGGCGCGGACTGCGAGGGTGTCCTCGTCCGAGAGGTCGTTCCCCTCGCCGTCGAGCGCCATTTTCAAGATATGACGTGTGGTGAGGTAGTTCTGCTCGAAGTAGCTCTCGACGGTCGCCTCG
>CAYQBT010000022.1:0-11963 GCA_964415775.1 uncultured Lachnospiraceae bacterium | reverse complement strand
AGTATCCGTTTATGATCTATCAGATCCAGACCAAGTTCCGAGATGAGGCAAGACCGCGTGCAGGTATGATCCGCGTGCGCGAGTTTACGATGAAGGATGCATATTCCTTCCACACCTCGATGGAGGATCTGGAGGAGTATTATGCACGCTGCCACAGAGCCTATGAGCGCATTTTTGCTCGCGCAGGCGTACCCGAGGTGGTTTCGGTCAAGTCTGACTCGGGTATGATGGGCGGCAGCGTTTCGCATGAATTTATGCTACTTACCCCCATCGGCGAGGACACGCTTGTGATCTGCCCCGAGTGCGGCTACAGCGCGAATATGGAGGCGGCAGACTGCATTATTCCTGCGTATGCAGAGGAGGAACTGCAGGCCCTCACGCTTACCCATACTCCCGACGCGCACACCATCGAGGAGGTTGCGGAGTTCCTTAAGGTGGATATGCAGAAGACGGCAAAGGCTGTCGTATATCAGGAAAACCTTACCGATGACTATGTCATCGTATTTACTCGCGGCGATCTTGATGTCAACGAGACCAAGCTGCGCAATTTCCTTGGTAAGGAGATCCATCCCGCAGTGATCACCGAGGAGAGCGGCATTGTTGCCGGCTTCATTGGCGCAGTCAACTTCACAGGCAAGGCAACCTTGCTGTTTGACCAATCGCTGAAAGGTGCTAAGAATCTCGTTTGCGGTGCAAATCAAATCGACTACCACTACACCGGCTTTAACATCGAGCGCGACTACGGTGAGGTCGAGTATCACGACTTCTCCAAGGCGTATGCGGGCGGTATCTGCCCTGCGTGCGGCAAGCCGCAGCTCACGATCAGCAACGGTATTGAGGTGGGTAATATCTTCCAGCTCGGCACCAAGTATACAAAGACGATGGGCATGACCTATCTGGACGAAAACGGCCAGGCTAAAAATCCGATCATGGGTTGCTACGGCATCGGTGTCGGCCGTCTGGCGGCTTCGGTTTGCGAAGCAAGCCACGACGACTACGGTCCGATCTGGCCGATCTCGATTGCACCCTGGCAGGTGCACCTCTGCTGTGTGCGCTCGGACGATGCAGAGTGCAAGGCGTTTGCAGACAAGCTGTACAGCGACCTGCAGAAGGGCGGTATCGAGGTCATTTACGATGACCGCGACGTCCGTGCAGGCGTTATGTTCTCGGATGCCGACCTGCTCGGCACACCTTTGCGTGTAGTCGTCAGCCCGCGTAACCTCGGAGAGGGCGTGGTGGAGATCACCTCGCGCGATAAGTCTATCAATATGAAGGTTTCTACTGCCGAAAGCTTTGACACAGTCAAAAAGACCGTCGCTGATATGTTTGAAGCAATCAATGCAAAAGTCCCCACCCTGTTCTAATTGAAACAGAAAACGCACCCGCAAGGGTGCGTTTTTCTACGTTGGTGGTTAGTCTAATGTAAAGAAGCGGCTTTTGTATTCCTCGTCCATTAAGCAGTTGTATACCAGATGGTTGTATTTTTCAATCAGTGACGCTTCAGAGCCTGTCGCTTCTTCATAAGTCTTAAAGCGATTGTCTGCCAAGGAGAAATATCCGAATGCATTCATTGCAGGAATCTGCTTTTCCACATCTCGCAAGAATTGATTATACATGGGGAGCGGTATTCCGGCAACTTCATAGAGATAATTGGACAGAAAATTCATGCTTGTGCAGTCAATGTATTTTTCCTCAATGTCATAATTTGCCCATATAAAGAATGGAACCTTGTATTGTAGCTGTTGCTTTTCCAGTGTGTCGAAAGAACTACCTAAAAGTTCTTCATAGAATTCTGTATCAATTCTGGGGAAATGGTCACCCCAAAAAACAATGAGTACATCTTCATCAATGTTTTCAAAATAAGTGATCAGATATTCCAGTGCGCGGTCGGAATGTTGAATCAAGGTCAAATACTGTTCCACGTCCGGATACAACTGCGTGTAACCCTCTAATTGAACGGTTGTGGTAAAATCTTCGCCTTCATAAGTATAACTGCTATGGTTTTGCATAGTCACTCCAAAGAAGAATAACCGTTCATTTTCGGGCATGGATTCATACCAATGAATGATCTGCCCATACATTTCTTGGTCACTTACATGTCCGCGGAGCAAATCCTTTTGCGGGTAGCTTTCTAAAAAATAGGTTTTATCGAAACCAAACAGCGGATAGACGGTTGAGCGCATCCAGTTTCCGGGATGTTGTGGATGGGACGCTATTGCGGTATAACCGAGGTTTTTAAACTCAGATACGATAGAATATGTTTCAGTAGAAAGGAATTGCTGATACGGAGCAGATCCTGTAGGAAGAAAAGCCGTTGTATTTCCTGTAATGACTTCATATTCAGTGTTACACGTGCCGCCACCGAAAACAGATGCAAGTGCATATCCTTTAATTGTATTAGTATGGAGAGAATCATAAAATGGCATAATCTCGAGATTGGTTTTTAAATCACCTATAATTCTAAGATCCGCATAAGCTTCGTTCATAATCATGATAACATGTGGATAAGATTGGTTCGCCTCTGGATGCGGTTGCTTATAATTCTCCTCCAAATGTATTATAGTCTCCAATGTATAGTTCTGAGGTTCCTTGAAAATTGCCCATTCGATTTTTTTTGTAAAATTCAAAAGAAATCCATTATAAAAGGTGCCGTCTATAGAAAAGTTTTTCCCCGCTACTTGTGGCAATCCAAGCAAAATCATTATGATTAAGATAATCTCTACGATAGTAAAAAAAAGCGCAGTTCGCCATTTTCTAGGTCGTGAATTATGGATTGGAAAACAGAAACCACAAAAACAGAATATTATCGTTAATATCCATGCATATGCGAACGTAGGGGAGATGGAATATTCATATTGACCAGAAACTCTAAATGCTGTTTTAATGGCTAAAAAGTCGGAGGGAGAAAGTTCACAGCCTCGAAATTGCAGGACAAAAAAGTTAATTGTTGTTAAAACAATGAGTAAAATTAAAGTAATCAAAACGGAGACACGAACATTGGCGGTACATATATAGAAAAAAATCAATAGGATACCGATAAGCACAATTCCGAGAAAAGCATGAAAGAATCCAATTTGTACAATGCCTTCTCCCATGAGGAGTTGTGTAAGAATTAATGTTACTGGCATCGCCGACAGCATCCAGATACAGTTGAGTATTTTACAGATTGTATCCGTACATTCAATGGTAAAGATGCTAAGGGCGAACAATATTGCACAAAGAAAAAAAATAGCTTTTGGTGAACCGTTCCCGTAGATTAATAACAGAATGCTGCATATAAGTAGCAAAAGACCGATAAAGAACTTTTTGTTGAACAGAGATAAATTGATTTTGAATTGATTTCCAGAAATGATAGTCCCATTCATCGTTGAGTATTCCTATTATAAAAAATGTTGTTGGATAGAGAATGCCGTATTTATCCTCGAGGTTTTTGAAATAAAGCGCATATCCATTTTGCTATACCAAGGCTGTCGTATGTTTTCTTCGTTTCTGTATGTGTTGTATGTGTTGTCATTGCTGCTTTAATATCCAATCTGCAAATTCTCGTACTGCGCCGCGGCCTCCGCCATGTTTACAGACATACCGGACAGTGGTGATGACCTCCTCAATAGCATCCGCAGGGCATGCAGTTACACCGCAGTATCCGATGCAGTCCAAATCGTTGATGTCATCGCCGATGTATGCGATCTCCGCCGGAGAAGCACCGTACTTTTCGGCGATTTCCCGAAGCTTGGACAATTTATCCGAGATCCCTTGATGTACTTCGGGGATCTTTAATTCCTTTGCTCTGTATTTGACGATCTCGGAGGATTTTCCGGTAAGGATTACGGGAATTATTCCATGGGCGGGCAGTTTATGTGCAATCGCGTATCCGTCGCGTACATGAAAAGCCTTCATGATTTCGCCATTGTTTCCCACATAAATGTGCCCGTCGGTTAAAGTGCCGTCTACATCCATTACAAACAGTTTGATTTTCATTGCACTATACCTGCCCTATAAATATCTTGCATGAGGAGTGTGCCGACAACTTCCTTTTGACTGTTCAGCACAGGCATACCGGTGATATGCAGGTCACTCATGATCTGGAGCGCAGTAACTGCCATTTCTCTTTCATCAATCCATTTGGGAGATTTCGTCATTACATTGTCAACGGTTTCGTGGTACACGTCCACATTTCTTTCCAGCATGCGGCGCAGGTCTCCATCGGTGATGATGCCTTTCAAGTGATGCTTTGCATCGATAATTGCAACCATGCTGAGTCCCTTGGTGCTCATCTCTACAATGGCTTGTTGCAGGGAACTGCCTTCCATAACAACGGCATTTTCATCCCCCGCGTGCATGACATTGTTGACGTGGACAAGAAGCTTCTTTCCGAGCGATCCGGCGGGATGATGAATACCGTAGTCCTCTTTTGTATAGTTTTTTATTCTGGATACGATCAGCGCCAGAGCATCGCCAAGCACTAAAAGCGCAGTTGTGCTGGATGTCGGTGCGAGGTGCATATAGCACGCTTCCTCAAATTCCGGGAAAAAAATGCGGTGCGCACATTCCCGAGCAAGCGTTGATTTCGGTTGTCCGGTAATTGCAACCGTTATACATCCGATTTCGCGGAGTGTAGGCAGCAGACGAATAACCTCTTCGCTTTCGCCACTGTAGCTCATCAGGATCACAATGTCTTTCTTTTCTACCATACCGAGATCACCGTGCAGTGCTTCTCCGGGGTGCATGAAGAATGCGGGTGTTCCAAGACTTGCCAGCGTTGCGGCAATTTTTGTGCCGATATGTCCGGGTTTGCCCATACCGGTGAGAACGACCTTGCCCTTGCATTCCGCCATCAGTCGTGCTACCGTCAAAAATTCTTCGCCCAGCGAATCACGCGTTTTGAGAAGCGCGGCAATTTCTTTGTCAAATATGGACTTTGCATCTGTAATGATATCAAATTGGGTGTTCATATGAATTCCTTTGATTTAAGTAATATATTTTGCAACAGGCTTTATCCGACGAATCAGCCAAACGATTGCAAAACTAAATATAGAGGTCGCTACCGTCAGGATAAACATGATGAGCGTAAGAGGAAGGGGACCCTGTGTCTTTTCTATAAGCGCAATACCGAGCGTGTCTAAAAACAAATTGTGTACCAAATAAATTCCGAAAACATAAGGGGAAAGTCGAACACAAAGGTGCTTTTCGGAAAACGGTTTTGCTTTTTTTTGTACGCGCGCTCGAAGCAGCACATATAGGGCCATACTGATCATGACCATCGCAGGCGAACTGTTGCTTAGAAGGAAGTAAGCGGAGTCCGGAAAATACAAGCTTTGGACTGCAACTGTGCCGATCGTGACGATCAGCGAAATGCCGCCCAATGCGTACAGTATGGCAGTATGTTTGAACAAACCGGACTTGTGCTCCAAAGCATATCCTAAAACAAAATAAAATACATATTCCCCAAACATACTGCGCGTTAGAATGTCTATGTTCGCGCCGAAAATACTTTCAAAAATGCCAAGGTTGCGGAGCAATGGGAGAATACTGCAAAACAGAAATCCGATCATCAACCAATACTTTAATGTCACCTCGGATATATTTTGCAGACAAGAACGAAGGATCGGAATCAAAATGTAGAGACCCAGAATCATCCATAAAAACCAGAGATGTGCAGATCCACCCTGTAATGTGCAGAAAATCGTATTCCAAATGCTGGGGATGGAAAGAGAATCATAGTGCACCATTGTATTTAAAAAGAGCGTATAGAGGAAGGACCAGAACAAATATGCGATTGCCAAGTGGGGAATATATTTCGTGTATAGCGCCTTCAGAGAAATCTCTTTTTGCGGTGCAAGGAATAATGCGCCGCTGATCATCACAAATACCGGAACTGCCCAACTAAACATGCTGACAAACGACTGACAGATCTGCCAGTCCAATTGGTCCGGTGTTCCGTAGCGGACACACCGACCTGCGGCGTGTAGTACGATTACTGCAAATATAGAGAGAGTCCGGAGAATATCCAGATGGTACTTTCTGTGGGTCATTTGTTTTTTACTCCTGTACGGCGGAATATACTTTTTTAAGCTTCTCTAACAGGGAGCGCATCTCACCAAGAGGAACCATGTTCGGACCGTCGGATTTCGCATGATCGGGATCGGGATGCGTTTCCATGAACAGCCCGTCTGCGCCAACGGCGAGTGCCGCTTTTGCGAGGTATTCTACATATTCCCGATTGCCGCCGGTGGAGGTACCGTTTCCACCCGGTTTCTGGACGCTATGCGTGGCATCGAAGATCACAGGAACGCCGAATTCCTTCATCACGCGGATTCCGGTCATGTCTACTACCAGCGTATTGTAGCCAAAGCTGGTGCCGCGTTCGCACAGCATAACATTGTCATTGCCGGATTCCCGAACCTTTTGTACACAGTTTTGCATGTCCCAAGGCGCGAGAAATTGCGCCTTTTTGATATTAATGCATTTTCCTGTTTTCGCAGCGGCGACCAAAAGATCGGTTTGCCGACACAGGAATGCGGGAATTTGCAGGATATCCGCGACCTCTGCAGCTTGCTCTGCCTGCCAAGGTTCATGGATGTCTGTGCAGATCGAAAGACCGTAGGTATCTTTTACTTTTTGCAGAATGCGGAGTCCCTCACCGATTCCGGGACCACGGAAACCATGAAAAGAAGTGCGGTTAGCTTTATCAAAAGAAGCTTTGAACGTGTAAGGGATACCCAGATCGCTTGCGATTTGCTTTATCTCGGCTGCAATCGACAAAGTGAGTTCTTCGGATTCGATTACGCAGGGACCTGCAATTAATTGAAACATGATGCTCTCCTTAGTCTGCCATGTTATGGTCAAGCATGAACTGCTCAACGGCGATACGGTCTTTTGGGGTGTCTACCGAAAGAGATTTGCAGTGCGCATTGATGTAATAGCAATCCTTGCGATTCTCGATGAATCGGAAAGAGTCGTTTTCTTCGATCTTTTCTACAGGTCCGCGCGGTGTATCGTGGTAGTATTCCAATGCCTTTTTCGTAAATGCCCCAACGCCTACAAATTTTTGGTATGCATAGTTCATATCACCCTTGGGGAAGGGGATCGGTGCACGGGAGATGAACAGGCAGATTCCATCTTTATTGGTTACAATCTTGAGGTTGGTAGGATCGACAACTTCCACGGGGTTAGAGAAGTCTGTCATCAGGTTAGAAACATAGAATCCATCTTCCGGAATGGAGGTGGGGATGCATTTTACAATATCGTCTGCCAGCACCAAAGGCTCGTCTCCGTTGACCATTACATACAGATCGGCATCTACGGTGTGAGACACCTCCCATAAGCGTTCGGTAGCAGTTTCGCAGTCAGCAGATGTTATGATGACCTTGGCGCCAAAGGCTTCCGCCGTTTCTTTGATCTGATCGTTATCCGTTGCGACATAGACTTCCTCGAAGCAGGATACTTCTTTGGAATGTTTCCAAACCCAATATAGCATAGGCTTGCCGCAAATCAGTGCCAAGGGTTTCATGTTAAAGCGAGAAGAACCGCCTCTCGCGGGAATCATACCGATGATTTTCATTTTATAGTTCCTCCGAATCTTGCGATGATTTTTTGTATCGGTTTTAAAAAGATCTCTTTTTCATAGGTGTTCATGGAGAAAACCCAGTTCAGAATGCAAAATACTATGGTATAGAGCACAATCCCTATCAGGAGCGTGAACCATGAGGTAAGGTGAATATAGCGGGTGGCAAATAAACCACAGATAAGCATAATGAAAGAGACAGGACTGATTTTCAGGATATTTCTCCAAAAGCCGTGGATATCCATGCCGATTTTTTTATCGTAATACCAGTTCATAGCGAATACCGGACCAATCAAATACGCAATGCAGGTGGCTAAAGCTGCACCTATAATGCCGAGATGCGGGATGAGAAGAATCGTTCCGATCACATTCAGAATCGCAACGAGCAATAATACGATCGCCCGAAATTGATGCTTGTTTTTTGCGGTGATGATCTGCAGAGCGATGCTTTGCACCAGTGGGATGCCGAGCGGAACCATAACCAGCAAAGCAACCGTATATGCATCACAGTATTCCGGACCTACCCACAGATCAATAAACTGTCGTCCGAACACGGCGAATCCGGTAAGAATCAAACTGATGATATAAAACTGTATCCGCCCGATACGAATAAACAAAGCGTCCAGATATGCATTATCGCCTTGCACAGAATTGATAACGATTCTAGGGGCGAAAAGGCTACCTACGCCTGTTCCCAGCGACTGCATCGCCGTATTGAAAGTGGATCCGACGTTATAAATTGCTACTGCAGCCGTACCCATCATTGCCCCTAGTAATACTTTGTCGGTTGCCCAATACAGCATGTTCACAATTTCGCCTAAGAATATAAAGGCGGAGAAATGTACGATTTCTTTGAGAATTCCAGTATCATTTTTTTGAAAGCTCGGGTAGATTTGCAGAACTTTAAAGCAATAAAACAGATTCCCGATAAAAGTGAGTATAGTAAGAATGGTGCCGGTTGCCGTCATGCCCACCGAGCCAAAGCCTAAAAACAGCATGATTAGATTGAGGCAGGGAGATAATACGGTGGACAGCATGGCGATTAGTTTGTTGAATACAAATCGCTCATGCGCAATGATCATGGAGGAAAAGACGCTGGTGGGAAAGGAAATAGCGGTATTTACAGTCATCATGATGACCAACAGACGCATTTTTTCCACATCTGCCGCTGTGATATTTTTTCCAAAGAAGAAACTGACCTGTGATGCTACGACTCCACCGACGAATATGACCAGTATTGCAAGAATCGAGTAGATTTTGATGAACAGCCCGAATATCTTTTCTTCTTCGTCTCTGTTGTTTTCTGCACGGGCTTTGGCAAGATAGCGGACGATCGTTCCGCCAATGCCGAAGCTGAGCAACGATAAGTATCCAACGACAGAATGTGCTAAAGTATATAATCCATACTCACTCTGCCCCAGCATTTCAAGCATAAGGGGAGTGTAGAGAATGGGAATGAAATTGCCGAATGCCAGAGTTATGTAAGACAGGATCGTACCCGTGCGGATCTGGCTTTGTTCATGTTTCATGCGGAGTCCTCGTTTTTAAAATAAATCCTCGAAATTTACGCGCGGGAAAACTTCCAGTTTTCCGCCGCGGGTAGCGTTATAAACCTGAATATCGCGCTTGTCGCAGTGATGCTTCATGGCAATGTAGGTCAAGGTGCTGTTTTCTGTGTTGGGGATATACAACTTGTCCTTATCTTCATTATACTTTTCGGAAAAATAGTCTTTCGCCCGGTTGTCTACAACGATCTCGCCCTTGTTGTTCTTGCTGATCCGAAAATGATGGTCTACACCGATGAAATAGATCTCCTTGAACCCCATGCAGGCTGCGATTTGTGCGGCGGTGTACATGCAGGTGCTGGAATTGTAGATTTCGCGGGCAATATCGTCGCTGAACTTGAATTCCAAAGGATCTTTACCCGGTTGATGCGCGATATTGAAATAGGTTGCGTCCGTGATGTTCAAGCCATGGTACCACTTGCATTGAATCGGAATAAATTTTTGTCCCATGGACAGTGTATTTACCGTATCAATACAGCCCTCCAACATTTTTTCGTCCTGCGATATGTAATAGGTAGGGCGCCAGTCAGTTTGATCGAAAATGTTGTATATACGGTTAAATGCAAATGTGATCTCGTTGTTTTCTTGCAGCGTAGTTAGATCTTCTGCGCGGAGGCTTGGACCGTTACCGATGAAAAAACAACGCGAAACAGGGGCACAATTTTTAAGAGAAGCCAGCATTTTTCCGTATTTTGTTTTTTGAAAATGGTTTTGTTGGTACGGTTGCAGGATTCTCGCTTGAAAAGATTGAATAGGATGCATACGGCTGTTCACTTTCCATGAATGATTTTACTGCACATTTCGGAAAAAATCTTACTAATGCTATACATAATATATGAGTTTGATTTCAATCCCCAATACTGTAATATATTGATGTTTCCACGGCGTATATGAGATTTTGCTTGCGCAAAACAAGTTGAGTGAAAGATCTCTGCATTGTATTTTATTTTTTTCCAATATGATGCTGTATTTGGGGGTGAAAAGGTGTTTGAAAATACACGATCAATTGCCCAAAAATAAGAGTACCAATAATTACCTGCATATTTCTCCCATGCATTTGGGGTGGAATGCATGTGTTCCATGAGTCGAGCAAATATTACACGGTATGTTTGCATTAGGTTCGGATGGTATTTGGCGCTGAGACTTGTTGGGTTCCCTATAGAATAATGATAAAGAGGCAATTGCGAAAAGACAAATCCCTCGTTAACATGGATTAAATAATCAAGTACAAAAAGCAGATCTTCTCCCAAAGATAGTGCTTCGTTGAATCGTAGGGAGGCGTTTTGAATAATATCTCTGCGGTATATTTTATTCCAAGGGATATTAATAAGTTCCAACTCATATAATGCGAACAACTCCGACGGTGGGAGAGTACGGTTTATTTTATTGCATTTTTCAGAAAAATTGGTAGAAGAGGTGCCGAGCGATTCGCGAAAATAATTCGAAAGAGGTAAATGGTTGGGGAAAAGAATAGCCAATTCCAGCATTTTTTCACACCATTGGGGTTCCGGATAGTCATCGCTGTCACAGAACATAATATACTCGCCGACAGCATGCTCTAATCCGGTATTGCGTGCGGCTGAAACTCCTGCATTTTTTTTGTGGATGACAAGAATACGCGAGTCTGTATGAGCTGCTTCGTCACAGATTTCTCCGCTTTTATCAGACGATCCGTCATCGATCAATATAATCTGTATATTCGCATATGTTTGCTGTACAATGCTTTCGAGACATCTTCGCAAACAAGATTGGCAATTGTATATTGGAATGATGATGCTGATTTTTATGTTTGCAGATTTATACATATCCGAATGTATCCTTTAATTTTTTTCAAATATTTTCCCTATCTTTGGGAGTAGCATTTCCTGTATTTTTTTGAAAATTGTTTTGTTCATATGGTTGCAGAATTCTCGCTTGAAAAGCATGAATAGGATGCAAGAGATTACTTTATATATTGTGTAGAGTTCAGTGTTCGCTTTATCTTATTCGGAATGCGATGCAACAGTAAATAGATAAAAGAATAAAGCTTGTATTTTTTTGTATAAGGATTATGCGGATCACAAAGATTCTTCCGACAGGTATATAGTCCGCGGTAATAATAGTATTGCTGTATAGGACTTAACCTTCCAAACATAGGTCTGTTTTTTAGCAAAAGTTTTTCCAAAGTTTGGTTAAAGATATCTTGGCGCATGGTGTTGGTTAGTGCCGCTTCGTGTCGGCGGTATTCATAAAGTATTTCGGGAATAGTAACCGCTTCGAATTGGCAAAGAATTCTTTGCCAATAATCAAAGTCTTCAACAAGAGCAAACTCGGGATTATAATCTCCAATTTTGTCATATACTTCACGTGTATACATAAAACAGGCACCAACTGGATTACCCCCCACAATTCCCTGTGTACTGTTTTCGTGAACCATCATATAGTCAATGCCTTTGCCGAATCTATCAATGATTCGGCAAGAAGCAAAAACAAACTGAGCAGATCGATGCGTTTTTAAAGCACATAGCATTTTTTCTATAGCAGTCTCTTTATAGCGATTATCATCGGAGGTCCAAGTCAAATAATCCCCTTTGGCGAGCGAAAACCCTTTATTTAAATTCTGGGGCAAGCGTAAATTTTGTTGATTACGAAAATACTTAATTCTATTATCTAACTTTGCATATTTCTTTGCGATGGTCGGAGTGTTATCTGTAGAACAATCATCTAAAATCAACAATTCCCAATGAGGATAAGTTTGTTTCTGTACACTTTCAATACTCTCGTGTAAGTATTTTTCTCCGTTATACACCGGTAAAATAACACTGACCAATTCCATTATGAACTCCTTTTTCTTC
>CAYQBT010000021.1:0-12179 GCA_964415775.1 uncultured Lachnospiraceae bacterium | reverse complement strand
TGAGCTTGTAGTAATAGTCGGTTGCAGCCTCGGGAGACTCGCTGTACAGCGCGGTGAACATATCCACCACCTCACGCGGTGCGGGGGTAAGCAGTCCCATCAGCTTTGTGTCAAACAGGTCGCGGTAGGCAACCGTGTTCTCCTCGATGAGTCCTTTTTCTGCCGCATAGTCGAGCAGTTCGCCAAGCGTCTGTTCGAGATCCACATCGGTGTACTCGGTTGCAGGCTCGATATACTCCTGCATGCAAAGCGCCTCTAAAATGCGATTGGTCGCCCATACGCGGTCTACGGGAGCGATGAGAAAATGCTCCTCGGCATAGGTAACCAGTTTTTTGATGCTGTCGTAGATCATGGTTACCTCTTATTTCAGCTTGTATGCGGTGATATGATGATAGATCTCGCCGGGATCCAGTCTTGCCTCGCCTCTTGTGGGGCTGTCCGGCTCGTACTGTGTTTCAAAGGCTACCGACATGTTCTGTCTTCTGGCAGCGCCCTTGAAATCCGGACCGTTTGCACCGATCGCAGAATAGATCTGCATGCAGGGCTTGGTGGTGAGAATGGTCATCTCACGCTCTGCGGTGCGGCAAACAGCCGCAACGGTAAGCTCATGACAACCAAGCGTCTCCTTGACCTTGCCGTTTAAGACAAAGTTGTTGTCATAGCCAACGATGCCAAGCCCGGTATTCTCATGATCTCTGCCGAGCGGCTTCTCGGTGCGGAAGTCAAATGCCGTGCCGGTAACGTCCAATCTCTTGCCGGTGGGCAGAAGCGTTTTGGGATCCACATCGGTCACCTCATCGCAGTAAACAGTGAGCAGGTGATCGCGGTTGTCACCGTTTTCGATACCGTGGAGGTTGAAATATGCGTGGTTGGTCAGGTTGATATATGTAGGTTTGTCGGTGGTCGCCTTATAATCGATCACAAGTGCGTTTTCCACGATCTTGTAGGTAACCTTGACCTGCAGAGTGCCCGGATAGCCCTCATCGCCGTCGGGAGAGGTCATCGTGCAAACCAACTTAGGAGCACCGCACTTCTTGCAGGCAGTCTCCTCGATCTCCCAGAGGTACTTATCAAATCCGACTTTGCCGCCGTGCAGATGTGCCTCGCCGTTGTTGCGCACGATCGGGTAGTCCACGCCGTCCAGCGTGATCTTGCCGCCGCTGATACGGTTTGCGTATCTGCCGACGATCGCACCGTGATAGCCGCCCGCAGTTCTGTAGGTATCTAAGGAGTCGTAACCGCAAACGAGGTCTGCACCCTTGTGCACCAGCTTTTGCAGGGTAGCACCGTAGGTCAGTACGGTCGCACTGACGTCGCCGTCTGCGATCGTATATGCATACACTTCTCTGCCGTCAGGCATGGTACCGAAAAGAGTCTTCATACTGTATATCCTCCAAAGTGATGTTTTTCTGCTTTTATAATAGTATAGCGAAAAAGCAAAGTCAATGTAGAAAACACTTGATTTTTTCACATTTGATTTGTACCGACTGCAAGTACAGCGGCAATGCTCTTTGCCGCGCGGCCGAGATTTTCCTTTGCGCGGTCGCGCACGTCATCAAAGCTGCAAAAATCGGTGACGGTGGAAAAAACCGCATCTGCGCCGAGTGTGTCGGTATTGCCCGCACTGCCTGCCAAAACGATAACCGGTACATTCTTCTCTTTTGCCAGACGGATCACACCGCTGACCGTCTTGCCGGTCGAGCTCTGCTCGTCTGCCCTGCCCTCGCCCGTGATGACAGCGTCACAGCCGTCCAGCGCATTGGCAAAGCCGATCGTCTCTAAAATCGTGTCGATCCCACTTTGGATGCTCGCGCCGAGGAATGCAACCGCGCCCGCGCCAAAGCCGCCTGCCGCTCCGCCACCCGCCGTTCCTGCGAGGTCAATGCCAAGGTCACGCAAAATGACCTCCTGCATGTGCAATGCGCCTGCCTCCAGCACCTCTACCGCCTCTGGAGACGCGCCCTTTTGCGGTGCAAACATTCGCGCCGCGCCGTTTGCTCCCGTCAGCGTGCCCTGCACGTCGCAAAGGCAGACAAACTCGATCTCGCAGATCGCATCGGGCACCTCGGAGACGTCAATGGACACGACCTCGTCCAGCGTGCCGCCCAGAGGAAGCATGTCCTCGCCGTTTGCATCGAGAAAACGCACGCCGAGTGCCGCCGCCGCACCGCAGCCAAGATCGTTGGTTGCGCTGCCGCCAAGGCAAAGCAAAATGCGCTTGACGCCAAGTCCTGCCGCAACCGAGATCATCTGTCCAACGCCAAAGGTGGTAGTGAGCATAGGATTCTTCCGTCCCTCGGCAAAGCCGAGCCCAGCCGCCGCCGCGACCTCGATGACCGCGGTCTCGCCTGCGTCCACGATGCCGAGTTTGACCTGCGTATCCTCAAAAAAGCAGTTTTTGACGGTGGTGACGACATATCCGCCGCCGAGTGCATCGACAAAGCAGTCGGTACTGCCCTCGCCGCCGTCTGCGATCGGCAGTTTGATGACCTGTGAAGTCGGCAGCTTTGCGGCGATGGCGTCTGCGATGATCTCCGTTGCCTCGCTCGCACCGATCGTGCCCTTATATGAATCGGTTGCTACAATAATTTTCATGTGGTTTTCCTTTTATTAAATTTCTCTGCAAACCGCTTTTGGCGATTTGCTACCTTCACATGCAGCAAGCGGCATATATCAAGGTAAATATGCGCGCATAGCGCACATATTTACCTTGTTACCATAACCGATACGCCATCGGGGATAGCGGTAATGCTTGCGCCCTTATCCTGCAGGATGTTCTCGGCGATCGCCATTGCCTCTGCAAGCGTCTTTGCGGGGATCATGTGGTAGCCGCGCACAAGCTCCGGATCGGCGGTGGCAACATAAACGAAGCTTGCGCGCATCAGGATACGAGAAAGGCTCTGAGTCATCCACTGGTCGCCGACCGTCTCATTTCTGCCGCGCGTCATGATGTCGGCATAGATCTCTCTTGGATCCTCCTTTGCCTGCATGCAATGGTAGAACTCATCGCCTCCGGTACCGTCGTTTGCCGCGGCAAGCATGATGATCACGCCGCCCTCACGTACTGCCGCTTCTGCCGCAGTCATTCCCTTGACCGACTGGTAGATGTTCTGGTCGAGCGGATAACCGCCGTTGGTGGAGATAACGATGTCACTCTCCTCTGCCTTTGCACCGCAGTATTTCGAAAGGAATGCACAGCCTGCCTCGTGTGCACGCTCCACATCGCCCGCTACGGCATAGATCACCTTTTTATCCTCGTTGAGAACTACGTTCACAATATATGTGAGCTTTGCCGCGCGCGCCGCCCAGATCATATCTTTATGGATCGGATTATTTTCGAGAATACCCGTACGGGCATATGCGCTGTCGATGAACTCGGCGCAATGGTTGGCAAGCACGGTCGTTTTCGAGCAGATACCGGGCAAAACGCTCTTTCTGCCGCCCGAATAGCCTGCAAAAAAGTGCGGCTCTATAAAGCCCTCCGAAACGAGCAGGTCTGCCTCTGCCGCAAGACGGTTGACAATGCACTCGCCGCCCGAAGGAAGCGTGCCGATATTCACCAGCATATCGGTCTCTTCGCAGTCGTGGACATAGATCTTCTCTTCTGCCACGATCTTTTCACCGAATTTTGCGACCAGCTCTGCCTTAGTGGTTTCCCGATGGCATCCGGTAGCGATCAGAATGGTGATATCCGCATCGGGATTTCCCTCACGGATCTCCGAGAGCATAAACGGGATGATCACCTTGGACGGAACCGGACGCGTATGGTCGCTTGCAATGATCACGACCTTATTCTTACCCTTTGCCAGCTCGCAGAGCTTCTCCGAGCCGTGCGGCGCAGCCATTGCCGCCTTGACGAGCTGTTTTTCGCCGTCCACAGGGGTGTACGCATGCAGACTGGAGGTGAGGATCCCTTTCAGTCTCGCGTCATCGATCGTATACGAAATTTTTTCTTTGCCAAACGGGAACAAAACAGTAGCCATCAAAAATATCCTCCGTGGTATAATAGATCTATCAGTACACTAACAGTATAATTCATTTTGCACCGAAAGTAAAGAGCAATCGTAAGAAAAGAATTGTACGAGTAGGAACGAAAGCTCAAATGCGAACACAAAATAGCCCCTTCCCTGCCCATTACATTAAAAGCAAAGAAATCTTGTAAACCGATTTAGAATCGGTTTACAAGATTTCTTCTTTGGTTACAAGGCTTTCATGTTCCTATTATTTCCGTTTTATAAAGTCGGCGATCGATCCGCCCAGCACCCCGGGATCCTCTGCAACATAGGTGTCATCAAACCAGTATCCTTTCGGATGCAGCTTCGTGCGATAGCGGTTGCGAGGTGCGGGGAAAGGATCGGATGCACGTAGGATCGCCGCAGTCAGCGCGGTGAGCATCTCAATTTTGACCGCCGCATACGCCGTATCGTCAAACAGATTGTGCAGCTCGTACGGATCCTCTTTCAAATTATACAGAAGACCGTTTCCGAGCATATCCATCTGGATCTTCCAATCGCCCTTACGCACCATGCGCGTCTGCCCCGCCTGCGTCCAGGAGCTCATGCAGGCAAAGGTCGTGCCGTCGGTGAGACATCGATCCGCCGCCGTCGTAAGGTGATCATCCTCGTTCCAATAGAGTCCGCCATAGCCGTACTCAGAATAGCCAATATCAAATTCCCCGTCCGGTACTCTCTCGCCGTACAGGAGCGGAGCAAGACTGCGTCCTTGCGAGCCGAACGGAATCTCTTCGCCGATAAAATCACAAACAGTGGGCAGAATATCCACAAGATTTACAAACGAAGCAGTATCCGTCTTTTGGACGATGCCGGGCCCCTGCCATGCCATAGTGATCCTCGTCAGCACCTCGGGCAGTCCGACGCCTTTACGCAAAAGCCCGTATTCACCGACGTAATCCCCGTGGTCAGAGAGAAACACGATTACTGTGTTCTCGCGGAGTCCGCGTGCCTCCAGTCCCTCCATAAAACGGCGGAACTGATCATCGATCAGCCGCAGCATGCCGTGGTAGTTGGAGCGCATACGCTGTATACGGTCTTCGATGTTGTCTCCAAGCACCGTTTCCCACGCTTTGCGTTCCCATGCAAAATCCGCACCCTTTGCGGCACCGTCTGCGGCACCGGTTGCAAGCGGCGGCAAAGACTCGGGCGGGAACATATCAAAATACGGCTTTGGAACCTGATAGGGGTTGTGCGGCTCGGCAAAGGAGAGCCACATGAAAAACGGCTCGTCTTCTCGTCGCTCGTTGTCCAAAAATTTAAATGCCGACGTAACATTGCGATAGGGGTGCTGTACCTCAATGCCACCAGGCGAAGGAACATGCATCTCCATATGCTTGGTTTTTTGCAGGAATTCCGCAAACTCGATCTGCTCAGGCGTTTCATTGACCTCACCGCCGCCGCTGAGATGTCCCGTGCGCTCACAGAAATCAAACTCCTCCGGCTTGCGATAGGTATGATTCTTGCCGCAAAGCGCTATCCGGTATCCCGCACGGCGAAGCACGTCCAGAAGATCCTCTCCGCAAAGCACATCGCGAATATTATGGTTGGTGCGCACATTGTGACAAGAAGGATACCGACCGGTAAACATGCTGATGCGCGCGGGCACGCAACAGGGATTCGGGCTATATGCACAGCGAAAATCTCTGCCGCCTGCCGCAAAGCTGTCCAGATACGGCATGGTATCCACCGGATATCCGCAGCCGCGGCGCAGATCCGCACGTTGCTGATCGGTCATTACGATTATGATATTGGGTTTCAAAGCAGTCTCCCCCTTTTTTAATGTTATTTTACCATGTTTTTCCGCCATGCACAAGTCCAATTTTAATAATATCTGCCTCTTTGGAATGCAGTTGACAAATCCTGCCGCGAGTGTTAAAATAATTAGGTGACGAAAGTCACAGTATGGAGGTAAGAAACGTGAAACTGAGATCCACATCCTTTCCTGTGGTGCTGTTCTATTTTTGTTTTTTCTTCGCAGACATTGTATTCTCCGAGCTAATCGTTCGCTTATATACTCTCGGCTTCGACAGCGGCATCCCGATCTTTATGATCCTGTTCGCCCTTGGTATGGCACTTTTGCTCTCCCTTATCTGTGCGGTATTTGGCAAAACGGTGCGAAAGATCCTCTCGTTTGTGCTCACGGTCGCACTGCTGCTGATCTTTGCGGTACAGCTCGTGTATTACACCTTTTGCGATTCGTTTATGTCGATCGCGCAAATCGGTATGGGCGGCGACGCGCTGACGCATTTTGGCGAAGCGGCAATGCTGCAGGTCGTCGAGAGTGCGGCAGGACTGATCTGGCTGCTGCTCCCGCTTCTGCTCCTGATCCTGTTCACCGTATATGGACTGCCCGGCGGCAAAAGGACCTCTTTGGGCGGTATTCTGATCGAAGTTGCTCTCTTTTTGGCACTGCACTTCGGCGCGGTAGCCTGCCTGCCTCTCGGCGGTGCACAGATCTACTCCCCCTATGAAATCTATCACGACACCTTTATCCTCGGCATGAGCGTGCGGGACTTCGGCGTGCTGACCTCGCTGCGGCTGGAGATCCGCGAGATGCTGTTTGGCGACGAAGGTAGCAGCATTGTGGTGGTTCCCGAGGACGACACGCCCGATACACCGGATATACCGAGCACGCCAAGCGTATCCGATACACCGGATACACCGATTGCTCCACCGCCGGAATACGACTACAATATCACCGACATCAACTTTACCGCGCTTGCGAAAGCAGAAAAAGACGAGCGCATAAAAACCCTGCACGAATATTTTGCAACTAAAAGCGGCACCAAGCAGAATGCCTATACCGGCATGTTTGAGGGCTACAACCTCATCGTGATCTGTGCCGAGTCCTTCTCGCACCACGTCATCGACAAGGACCGCACCCCCACGCTGTACAAGCTGGCAACCGAAGGCTTTATTTTCACCGATTACTACAATTCGGTTTGCGATAACACCTCCAATGGCGAGTACGCACTCCTGACAGGACTACTCCCCGATACCTCCCTGCTCGGCAAGGGCTGGACGACCTTCTACAGCTACAACAGCTTTACAACCTCTAAAAACAACTATCTGCCCTTCTGCCTCGGCAATCAGTTCCGGGCGATCGATGCAAGCGCCTATGCGGTGCACAACCACACCGCAAGCTACTATGGCAGAAATAAGACGCATCCGAATATGGGCTATGACTTCATCGCCTTCGGACAGGGACTGAAAGCAGTGGAGACCTATCCCACCTCAGACCTATCCATGTTTGAGCAAACGCTGCCCTCGCTGCTCAGCAAAGATGGGGATGGCAAGGTGCATCCGTTCCACGCATATTTCCTGACCTTCAGCGGTCATATGCCCTATACCTTCGGCTATAACGATATGGCGGACAAGTATCGGACGATGACCGATGCGCTTCCCTATTCCGGCAAGACCAAGGCATACATTGCCTGCCACATGGAACTGGAATACGCGATGCAGTATATGCTGGAGGAACTGGAAAAGGCAGGCGCGCTTGACAATACGCTGATCCTTCTGACCAATGACCACTATCCTTATCCGCTGGATCTCGACCATCTCGGCGAGCTTGCGGGGAAAGAAATGGATCCGCAGTTTGACAAATACCGCTCGGGGCTGATCCTGTGGAGCGGCTCAATGGAAGAGCCTATCACGGTGGATGTTCCCTGCTGTTCCTTAGACGTTCTCCCCACCCTCTCCAATCTGCTGGGGCTGGAATACGATTCCCGCCTCTTAATGGGCACCGACATTTTCTCCGAGGGTGAGCATATTGCCGTGCTTGCCGACCGCAGTTTTGTCACCGACAAGGTATTCTACAACTGCGTAAACGGCGAGATCACGCTCCGCGAGGGCGTGGACTCGCTGCCCGACGGGTATCTCGACAAGTATACCGCGCTGGTCAAAAACAAGTTTACACTTTCCACAGAGATCCTTTACACCGACTACTATGCCAAGGTGTACGGCGAATAAAATACAAAAAGCCTTGCGCTCCAAGTGTTTGGAGCGCAAGGCTTTTCTATTTCCTTAGAGGTTTTCTTCTTTTTCCGCTTTGACTTCTTCTACGGTTTCTTCTTTTTCTTCTTTATGCTTGTGCTGATGGTGATGATGCTTGCCGCCTGTGTCCTTCCCGCCGCCATCCTTTTTCAAGGTGTACAGCGTAGAGAATAAAAGCGCACCGATAACGTTACCAATCAGGGAAAGCACCACCAAAAGAAGAGCATCGTTGTCTATACGGAATGCCGCCGCCGCATAGAAGAAGTTTATCAGCACATGCTCAAAACCGCAGAGGGCTACTGCACTGAGCGCCATGACCGAAAGAACAAAGCCGGTAAAGCTTCCCTCGCGCCGACGGTAACCGTGTGCAGAAATAAACATCAGCATGCCGCAGAAGATCGCACGCACGACCGTCTCTTCCGTCGAAAACGACTCTTTCAAAGCAAGACGCGCCGCCGCTTCCCCGCCGATCACACAGTGCAGCGCAATACCCGAAAGGACAGCGCCCACGATATTTCCAAGCAGAATAAACAAAATCGAGGCAAGGCGTTTCTGGAATCTGCCGCCGCCTGTAAACAGATACCCGATCTTGTCGGTAAAGAGATGCAGTTCAAAGATCAATGCCGTTAAAAAGCCAACGCTGAACACAAGCGACGCAAAAAGCGCCGACTTCGGCTCGGTAGAAAGATACACAGCGCCGCTGATGGCAACCGCAATGCCCGCAAGAACGGCGGAAAGACAAGTACGTAAATATTTCATAGTCAGTATTTCTCCGTTTCTTATGCTCTTTTTAATACAGTATACTATATTTCGCCATTTTTTGCAACCCCAACCCCAAAATTCGATTTAAACAAATCTTAAAGCTTTTTATACTTGGATTTTAAGGGATTTTCTGCTATGCTATAGACAGGAGGGAGACGACCATGTACAACATTCTGATCTGCGACGATGAAAAAGACATTGTATCGGCTTTGGAGATCTATCTCAGAGCCGAAGGATATACAACGCTTGCCGCCCACACCGGTGGGCAAGCACTTGCCCTTTTGGAAAAAGAGGAGATCCACCTGATCCTCCTCGACATCATGATGCCCGAAATGGACGGCATCTCGGCGCTGACCGCCTTGCGGCAGTACAGCAATGTGCCCGTGATCCTGCTGACCGCAAAAAGTGAGGATACCGACAAGGTGCTCGGGCTGAATATCGGTGCTGACGACTATATTACCAAGCCGTTCAACCCCATAGAGGTGATCGCCCGCGTGCGTTCACAGCTTCGCCGCTATATGCAGCTCGGCGGCGGGCAAAGCACGGGTGATACCGCTACCTATACGGTCGGCGGTATTACGCTGAACGACCGCACAAAAGAAGTCTTTGCCGACGGTGAAAAAATCAACCTGACGCCAACCGAATATGAAATCTTAAAGTTACTGATCCAAAACCCCGGCGAGGTCTTCTCTCCTAAAGAGATCTACCGCCGCGTATGGAAAAACGCGCCCTACGGCGCGGAGGGTACGGTGGCGGTGCATATCCGCCATCTGCGGGAAAAGCTCGAGATCAACCCCGCCGAGCCGCGCTACCTCAAGGTGGTATGGGCGCAGGGCTATAAAATCGAAAAATAGGAGGGACATATGCATAGCATCAAACGCAATATATTTGCCAAGGCACTTGCTATCTTTTTGTCGGTGCTTGTACTGATCACCACGGCGGCAAGCGTGCTCTGCGTGATCTTTTGCAGCGCAATGGGCGGCTATACCGGCGAATATGCATATAATCGGGATGCACTCATGGAAGGCATCCTGCGACAGTACGCATATGAAATTGCCGATGCGTACAGAAACGGTAACGATCTGCAGGAGCGATACGCCGGAAACAATTTTTACTATACGATCACAGCAACCGGGAAAGAAACGAGCGGCGGCGAGCCGTTTGTCCGTTCTGTCGCCTACTACGGCACGGGCTATACCATTACCGTATATGAAAAAGCCGAAAAGGACGGCGAGGACATTCTTTCGCTTGCGGCATGCTGGATAGATATTGCCTACGAAATGCGGTATGCCGCGATCGTCCTTTCCTTTGTCGGGCTTTCGCTGTTTATCTTCATCCTGCTCTTTCTATTTTCTGCCGCAGGACATCACCGCGGGGAGGAAAAAGCCAACCTCAACTATGTGGATCGCATTCCATTCGATCTCTATACCGCACTTTGCACCGCGATCGCCGTCGGTATAAATGCGCTGGGGATTGTCATTATCGAAAACCTGTATTACGGGCGGCACTATTACAACATTTCCGAAGAGTTCCTTCGCATTGCGATGCTTTGCCTTAGCATTGCTCTGCTCTCGCTGATCAATTACCTGATCCTGCTTGGCTTTTCGCTCAGTTTTGCAACGCGCGTCAAGGTGGGCGGTCTCATCCGCCGCACACTCATCTTCCGCTTGCTTGCTTTCCTTTGGCGGATGGTCGCGAAGGCAGGCAAAGGCGTCTGGTCGATGCTCCGATCGATTCCGCTGATCCCGAAAACGGTGCTGATCGTGCTTTGCATCTCTCTGCTCGAATTCATCCTGCTGATCGCAAACCTTTGGGAAGGCGACAATCTGCTCATCCTTTGGCTCGTGGAGAAAGCCGTTCTGATCCCGCTGATCCTTTGGATCGCCATGCAACTGCGCAAGCTAAAAAAAGGCGGCGAGGCGATCGCCGCAGGACGCTTGCAGGAAAAGATCGACACGCGGTATATGCCCGCCGATTTCGGCAAATTCGGGCAGACGCTCAACCATATCGGTGACGGACTCGGACACGCGGTGGACGAGAAAATGAAGAGCGAACGCATGAAGACCGAGCTGATCACCAACGTTTCACACGACATCAAGACCCCGCTGACCTCGATCGTAAACTATGTGGATCTCATCGAAAAAGAAGAACCCGAAAGCGAGACTATGCGCGAGTACGTCTCGGTGCTGAAACGGCAATCGGCACGGCTGAAAAAGCTGATCGAAGACCTTGTGGAAGCATCCAAGGCATCCTCGGGCACACTCACGGTGGAAATGGCACGCTGTGAGGTCGGCGTCCTGTTAGAGCAGACGCTCGGCGAATACGCAGAAAAGCTCGGCGAAAACAGACTCACCCCCATCGTAACCGTGCCCGAAGAACCTGTCTTCATTCTGGCAGACGGAAGACGGCTGTGGCGCGTGTTTGACAATCTTCTGAATAACATCTGCAAATATGCACAACCGGACACCCGCGTGTATATTTCGCTCGAGCGTCTCGGCAAGCGCGCGGTCATCAACTTCCGCAATATCTCCAAGGAACAGCTCAACATTTCCAGCGATGAGTTAATGGAGCGCTTCGTGCGCGGAGATTCCTCGCGGAACACCGATGGATCGGGACTCGGACTCTCGATCGCACGTAGCCTGACCGAACTGCAAAACGGTCACCTCGCCCTTGCGATCGACGGTGATCTGTTCAAGGCAACCGTTTCCTTTGAAACAATCGAGTAAAGCAAAACCACCGGTAAAACCGGTGGTTTTGCTTTATCTTATTTCAGCGAAAGGCTTTCGTTCAGTACCAGCGTGCTGTAGAGGAACAGGGTGTCCTTGCCTTCGAAATCGATAAAGTTACCGATCATCGAAGAAGCAACATAGCGGATATCCACGATGTAGATGCTGCTGTACCCCTCTGCAAGCAGCGGGATGAGGCTGGAGCCGAAGGAATCGCGGAAAACGACCAGCTCCTTGTCGGTGGTGGCATTCGGATTGTCAATGCGAAGCAGTGCCTTGGTGCCCGACAGGAAAATGTCGTATGGCTCCTTAGAATCAAACTTTGCAAGATCATAGATGCTGCCCGTCTTGTTCGTCTCATAGTCAAAGACCGTGCAGGCATCCAGCGTATCGTTTGTCAGATAGTAGATGGTGTCCGCAGGGAGATCCAGCGCCGCCTGACCGTAATACACACCATAGAACGGATAGAGTTCATTTACCGTATATTCGCCGGTAAGACGGTCAGCACAGCCAAGCTGTTTTGCAACAAGGTCCGCAACATCCGTGATCTTATCCTGACTCCAGTGGGTGTCAGTCTTGTAGTAATCCGAAAGAGTGAGTGCGCCGAACAGATTGATAAACTCTACTGCGGGGAGTCCCTCCTTGA
Organism: uncultured Lachnospiraceae bacterium; assembly: GCA_964415775.1. Lineage (GTDB taxonomy): Bacteria > Bacillota > Clostridia > Oscillospirales > CAG-272 > UMGS902. The sequence goes on along the minus strand of CAYQBT010000021.1, from coordinate 36 downwards.
GTGACGCAAGCATACGGTCATAGTCGATCGAGATAT
>CAYQBT010000020.1:0-12228 GCA_964415775.1 uncultured Lachnospiraceae bacterium | reverse complement strand
AACTCAATCACTTTTTCTATTCTTTTCAGTCTCACATCTATTGTAACGCTACAAATTCTGTCTACAAAAATCGAAAAATAACTTGCGCGGATAGGTTAACGCGTGGTATACTAAACTATAGAATAAAATGCCGTACGGCGGATAGGAGCATAAAATGAGCAAACTGCATGTATTTGACCATCCCCTGATCGCACACAAACTTTCCATCATGCGCCAAGCGGGCACCGGCTCCAAGGATTTCAGAGAGCTGCTCAACGAGATCGCAATGCTGATGGGTTACGAGGTCACCCGCGACCTTCCTTTGGAGGAGTACACCATCAAAACTCCGCTCGAGACAATGAAGGGCAAGCGTATTTCGGGTAAAAAGCTCGCGATCGTTCCGATCCTGCGTGCAGGACTTGGCATGGTAGACGGTATGCTCACGCTGGTTCCGGTTGCAAAGGTCGGCCACATCGGTCTGTACCGCGATCCCGAGACGCATATGCCGGTAGAGTACTACTGCAAGCTGCCCGAGGACATTGAAAACCGTATCGTGATCGTAGTGGATCCCATGCTGGCAACAGGTGGCAGCGCGATCGATGCGATCGCAATGCTGAAAAAGCGCGGCGTTACCAACATCCGCTTTATGTGTCTGGTTGCGGCTCCCGAGGGCGTAGAGGCTCTGCAACAGGCGCATCCCGATGTAGATATCTATTCGGCTGCTCTTGACCGCCAGCTTAACGAGCATAAGTATATTGTACCCGGTCTCGGTGATGCCGGCGACCGAATTTTCGGCACGAAATGATCACTTCCAAACCAAGGTTTTGAAGTGGTGGGGTTCGTTCACTCGCGTCGGCGCGCCGCATTCGCGGCACTTGCGAACCCGTAAGGAGTTTTAAAGCTAGCTAAAGCGCAGCTATAGGTTGCGCATAGTCCGTCTTTAAAACAAAAATGTATTGTATTTTCGCGGGGTTTTTGCCATGCGGCAGAAACCCTGCATTTTTGGAAAGGAGGGGAGCGTATGCGCGAACTGAAAATCGGCAAAAACGATGCGGGGCAGAGACTTGACAAGTTTTTGACCAAAACGCTCTACGGTATGCCGCCGTCGCTTATGTACCGGTTGATCCGGCAGAAGAAGATCAAAGTCAACCGCAAACGTGCCGAGAATGGGCAGACGCTGTGCGAGGGAGACACCCTGCAGCTTTTTATCGCCGAGGAATTCTTCGCAGGAGGCGAAAAGGCGGGCGATTCTATAGGGCTTGCGCGTGTGCGTCCGAACCTCGATATTGTCTACGAGGACGAAAATATCCTCTTGCTTTCCAAGCGTCCCGGTGTACTGGTGCATGACGATAAGGAGGGGCAGAATAATACGCTACTCTTCCATGCCAAGGCATATCTCTATCAAAAGGGCGAATACGATCCTGACAAAGAGCAGTCCTTTGCGCCTGCGCTTTGCAACCGCATTGACCGCAACACCGGCGGCATCGTGATCCTTGCCAAGAATGCCGAGGCGCTACGCGTGATGAACGAGAAGATCCGTGACGGGCAGACTTCTAAATTCTATCTTTGCGCCGTGCACGGTATTCTGCGTAAAAAGAGTGACACGCTGCATGCATGGCTGAAAAAGGATTCCTCTACCAATATGGTAAAGATCTATGAGGCATCCAACAAACCGCGCGATGCCAAGAGCATCGGCACAAAATACAAGGTGATCGCCGAAAAGGACGGAAATTCGCTGCTCGAGGTCGAGCTGCTCACGGGCAGAACGCATCAGATCCGCGCGCAGTTTTCGTATATCGGGCATCCCCTGCTCGGTGACGGAAAATACGGCGTAAACCGCGATGACCGCGCCAGAGGGTACAAGTATCAGGCACTCTATTCCTATCGCCTGCGCTTTGATTTTGCCGATCAGAGCGGTGCGCTCGGGTATCTGTGCGGCAAGGAATTCTCCATACCGAGATCCGCGGTATGGTTCACAGAAGATTTCAAATAAGAAAGGACATATATCATGGTACAGATTGAAATGGAAAACGGCGGTATCATCAAGGTAGAGCTTGATAAGACCGCAGCGCCGATCACGGCGGCAAACTTTGAAAAATTGGTTAAGGAAGGCTTTTATGACGGTCTGATCTTCCACCGCGTTATCAGCGGCTTTATGATTCAGGGCGGCGACCCCACGGGCACCGGCTGTGGCGGCTCGGGACAGAATATTGTCGGCGAGTTCGCAATGAACGGTCACAACAACCCCATCCGTCACGAGCGCGGCGTGATCTCGATGGCGCGTTCTCAGCACCCCGATTCCGCATCCTCGCAGTTCTTCATCATGCACGCGGATGCGTTTTACCTTGACGGGCAGTATGCTGCATTCGGCAAGGTCGTTGAGGGCATGGAAGTGGTTGACGAGATCGCAGATGTCGCTACCGACTATTCCGACCGTCCCCGCATCGATATGGTGATGAAAAAGGTCACTTGGATCGACTAATATAAAAAGGACTTTCCGTGAAGGAAAGTCCTTTTGCATCTTATTTTACCGTTTCATATCTGCCGACAAAGAGCAGCTCGCCGCTTGTATTGTCGCGGATCGCAAAATAGAACGGTTTGTCCGCGGTAAATTCGATCGGATCCTTGGTGTCGATCGCCGCAGAGGTGGGTGCAATGGTAACTGCCGTAACGGCTGCCGCCTCGGTACCCTCCTCGTCAAGCTTGATGTAGGTCTTTTGCAGGGCATCGCTGACAAAGAGATTGCCGCCGATCGCAGAAAGGTCGAACATTCCGCCGAGGTCAGCTTTGTCTTTATCGAACGCATCGGTCATGCCGAGAGCCTTTAAAACGTCGCTCAGTCCTACCGAGTAGCTAAGCTCGAATTTCGGGATCCGCACTTTGACGCGCTGTGTGGTAAAGGGCGTATTTTCGGTGAGAAAAGCATCCACGTTCAAGCTTGCGCTCGGATCGTCGCAGAGCAGGATATACATACTGAAGCTGTAATCCTTGTCGCTGACATACTCCTCACCCCCAAAACGGCTGTAGTCGATGCGCAGTGCTTTTACGCCGTCTTTCTCACAGTATCCGTACGTCTCGGTATTCTGCATGAATTCGGTTTTGGAAATGCTGCCGTCCGCATTGGTAAAGTCGTCTTTTTGAGTGAGATGCTCCGGAAATTCTTCTTTCCATCCTGCCTTGAAGTAAACGGCATTCACAAGGGCGGTGGCAAAGTCCCGGTGCTCCTCGGTGAGGATGTCGGAAATTTTCTCGTGCGTTTTTTCGTCTACCCACGCATTGACTTCTTCAACTGCATTTTCACGTGTCACCTCGCGTACCTCTGCAGAGAAGTATTCCCGCATCGCCGTTTGGTAATCGGTGAGGAATTTGCCCTTGCCGCCGAAGGTTGTTTGGTTGAGCCAAAGCGAGTTTGCCGTCTCCAGACTCATTACGCCTGCGTAAGATGCGTAGCGGTCGAGCAGTGCTTTTACCTCGGCGTTATACGCATCGAGATCGGCAATGCCGATGGCATCCAGAATCTGCTGTTTAGTATCGCCCTTCGCGCCGTTTGCAAGCAGGGCAAGGCACATCTTGGCCGAATATGGCGAGAGCATACGGTTGCCGCTTTCTGCGGTCATGTGCAAAAGATTGTCCGCAAAGCTAAGATCCTTATCCGGATCTGTAAAGACAGGACAGACGATCCTCTGTGTGCCCGTGGTTTCGGCAGGTGGGCAGGTGATCGTACTGTCGCATGCGGCAAGGCAAAGCGCCAGCAGAATACAAACTGCAAGAAAACGCTTATTTTTCATTTGGCTTCACCTCGTTTGCCGCCTGCATCTTTGCAAGGCGCTTTTTATTTGAGCGCTTGACGAGCAGGATCACGATCAAAAGGATCGTTGCGAGGATCGCAAGATAGGGTGCAAGATAAATGAAGATAAAGAGCAGTCCTTCCAGAACCTCCAGGAAGGTCTCGCCCGAGTCGGTCAGCGTATCGCCCAGACGGTCGCCAAAGGTCTTGGGAGCAGGGGAGGTGTATTTGGTGACCTCGTTCAAATTCAAATAGAAGGTCGCATACTTTACATCGTTGTCGATCGTGCGCTGCGTGTTGGTCAGCGCCTCGATCTGGTACTGCACATCGCACAGACGCGATTCGATCTCCAGCATTTCGGTGACGCTTGCAGCCTTCTCCAGCATGGCAAAGAGGCGCTCCTCCTGAATGCGGTAGGACTTCAGGCGGTTCTCGTTGTCATAGTAGCGCTCGGTGAGGTTGTCGACCGAGTTCTGAATGCTTGCCACGTTGTAGCTTTCGGAAAGCCCGGACAGGAAAGTGTCGTAGTTCTCCTGTGGAATACGCACGGTCATTTCCAGCGTGCGGTAGCCGCTGTAGCTGACCTTGTTCAGGTTGCGTGCATTTTCGGAAATAATGATGCCGCCGAGTGCCTGGATCGAGGCGTGCAGACGGTCGGAAGCCGCGTCAAAATCCTCAGCCTCCAGCGTCACGCGGGAGGTGTGTACCAGTTTTTCTTCCTGCAGTTCGGGCTCGGTGGGAGCGATACTGCCGTTGGTCGAGGAACCGTACTCCAGATATTCATCCTTGGAGTATTCGATCCCCATATCCTCCATTTCTACGTTTACTACGCTGTCGGACGCGTAGACATAGTACTTGCCGTCGCTATAGCTCGGCGCAGATTCGGTCATCATGTCTTTTGCAGCGGGCGCCGAGCACGCCGAAAAGGAAAGACAAAGAACGGTCGCAAGGGAAATAAGCGCGAGTTTTTTCATGGCGATTCTCCTTTATTTCTTGAAGATCAGGAATTTGGAGAGAACATAGTTCGCAATGACTACGAATACTGCGATAGCGATCTTGACGATCCAATCGTTCCAGCCGAGAACCTCTACAAAGAGAGCAAATCCGCCGATCTCGACAAGTCCCGACAAGGCGCGTGCACTGAAAAAGGCGAGAAACTCGCGCAGAATGTGCTCGCCGCTCTTGTTTCGGAAGACGAAGAATTTGTTGGTAAAAAAAGCGAACAAGACCGCGGCAAACCATGCAAGCACATTTGCAAGTGTTTTGTTAAAGTCCTCGTTTACACCCGTCAAAATCGCATAGGTGAAGAAGTTGACGAGCGTTGTCATGCCGCCAAAAAACAGATAGGAGATCTGTTCTTGGTATTTTTTGAAAAGTTCTCTTAAAATTTCCATTTGCCTTTTAGTCGATAGAATATCGAAAAATCCTCACTGTAAATTTTTTGCTCTCTCTTCGAATTCTTCGAGCGAAGAGAGAATGTTCAGCGCATCGAGCAGGGCATTTGCGCTCATGCCGCTTGGCAGGTCAAAGACTTTGGCGAGCGCATCCCGCTTGGCACGGCTGTTTTCACCGCCCGAGAGTCCGTAATCATAGAAATCGCGCTTGGTGATCTCGCCTCGCCCCGCGGTGCTTGCATCTGCGTATTTTTGAAACAGCGCGCGCAAGAGGTCGGCGTCCATACCCTCTACGCCCAGCGTCCCCTCCTTGGAGCCCTCTTTTTTGCGTTTTTCCTTGCCCTCGATTTTCGGAATATAGAGGTTGATCACCTTGTCGGGCGGCAGAAAGCTTTTGACAAAGGAGCGGATCACCTTACCCGCACCGTCGCTGTCGCACAGAACGATCACTCCGTTCTGGCACAGCCGCCGGATGAGTGCCTTTTTTTCGTCGCTGTTGAAAATACCAAAGCCACCGGTCGTGATGATCCGCGCATCCAGGATCGAGTCGAGTTTGATCTTGTCGTACTTTCCCTCCACGATCACGGGCAGGGAGATCTTGATCTTCTCTTCCATGTGCGTCACCCCTTGGCGGCTTCGCAGATCAGCGATCTTAAGCGGTCATAGTTGGAGCTTTCGCTTTTTATCTTGAGATCGGCATCGCGGCAGAGCGAGAGCACATGGCTGATTTTTTTGAGACTGCTGTTTTTTGCCGCCTGTGCATACAGTCCCGTGCGGTACTCGTTCATTTTCAGTTTTTTGGCAATGTCGGGTACAAACATACCGCCGTCCAGCGCCGCCTTGACACGGTAAAGGTCGATATAGGTGCTGTAAATGCCGGCAAACGCGATGGCGGGGCGGATGTGCTTTTGCTCCATCAGACAGAGGATCTGCAATGCCGCATCGGTTTTGCCTGCCAGCACCGCGTTTGAGAGCCCGAACGGTTCAAGCTCGCGCGTTTCACAGCATACCGCCGCGATATGCGCCTTTTGCAGCACCGTTTCCCCGTGCGCATGCAGATACGCGCACAGCTTTTCGATCTCGCCCGCAAGCGTCATCATGTCGCTTGCACACTGCGAGACAAGCTGTGCAAGCACAGTAGGCTCCGCCTCGATCTTATCCTTGGCAAAGTGTTTGCCTGCCCACACGATCAGATCCCGCTGGGAGGCGCGCGGCAGATAGGCGGTCTTGGTGACCGCATTCAGTTTTTTATACAGCGGTGAGGGCTTTGTGATCTTTGTGCCCTTTGCCGTGCCGTAATCAAGCGCGCCATCGGCGAGATTCATGACAACGACCGCGTAGTCGTAGTCCTTGACCTCGGTGAAAAAATCCAACAGCACTTCAACCTCGGCGGCTTTCAGATCCGAAAAATTGAATTCCGAGAGCTCGATCAGCTTTTTTTCGTCAAAGACGGGCGGCGTTGCCAGCGCATCAGCGAGTGCATCCTCCGAAAAATTCTTTGGGGTGAACACCGCATGGTTGAACAGCGCATACGGCGAATCGCCAAGGATGCTTTCGCGGATCTTGCCGGCATAAAACCGCTTGAGATAGTCCTCTTCGCCAAACAGAATATAGACACCGCTTGGCGATTTGTATTCTTTTTTGATCTCGATTTCAGCCATGGTGTCTCCTGCTTTTATAAAAGTGTTACGGTGATGCGTGTTTTTTCGGCAAGCATACCGTTCATTTCGATGAGATATTCCGCGGTAAAATAGCCGCCCTCATAGGTGAGCTTGTTTTCAAGTGAAAGCGTGTTTACGCATAACTCGATCGGGAAGTAGGGCGTTTCATACACGCAGTGGTGGCGCTTGCCCGCCTCAAACACAAGGGCAGTCGAGACAGAGCCCTCCCGCAGGATGCTGACAAGCTCGGGGCTATTTTTGTCGGTGACGACCTTGGTTTTGGCGCCTGCCATGCCCGTGATCTCGGATTCCTCGTATTCGATCTCGATTCTGCCGCCCTTGTCGGCAACCGTGCAATCGGTGGTCAGCGTGGTACATTCGGTATTGGCTTCGGAAGCGTCCTTGTCGGTAAAGGATGCACCGCCGTTTTCCTCAAATTGCGTTACGCGCGAAATAATCTTTGCTTTTGCAAATCTTTTTTTGATGCTTTTCATGTCGTTTCCTGATACTTGTAATATTTATATATAAATTATAGCATTTTGTATGTTTGAAGTCAACAGTGCGTACTTTTTCCACGGCTCGAAAAAAAGGAGCAGGGAAGAATAAGAATAAAAACCTTCGGAGGATTTTTGAAAATGAGATCAAAAATCATACTTTTACTTGCTTTGTTTTTGGTTCTGTGTATTCCTGCTGCCGCAAAGACGAATGCCACCGAGCTTGCCGATGCGATCGCCGCCGAAATGGGCGGGGAGCCCTATGTTGTACGGGTTTTGTATGGTGAAATGTTGCTCAATCGGTTGGATAGTCCCGAGTTTGGGAATACGCTTGCAGAAGTGTCGGATATCGGAATCCGCGCAGGGCGGGCAGAGGAGAGTGACTACCGTGCCGCCGCGGCGGCACTCCGCCGCTTCGGATTTGCAGGCGGTGCGCTGTATGTTGCAAGGTGGAAAGAGGTAGAAAACACGCCGCTCGTGATGCGGAGCGGCGTGCGTCTGTATGATTGGTTCTTTTATCTTTAAATCTCTTCTACAAGTTCCATATAGATCCGTCTGCGTAGGACGTTGGCTTCGGTGATGCGCACGCGAAGCGGTTGCCCGAGCTTGTATTGCAGCGTGCCGCGTCCGAGCGTTTGTGACTGCTCACGGTACCTAAAGCCCTCACCGAGCTCTTCAATGGGGACAAGTCCCTCGCAGGTGTTTTCCAGTTCGCAGAAGAGACCGAACGGTGTCACCGAGCTTACGATCGCGTCAAACTCCTTGCCGACCTCCTTTTCCATAAAGATGACCTTATAGAGATCCTCAATGTCGCGCTCGGCGGTCATGGCTTTCAGCTCGTTTTCGCTGGAAGCCGCGGCACTTTCTGCCGCAAACTTCGTGTACCGCTTTTTCGCCGCGGCGGCACCGTTCTCCATCGCATATTTTAAGATGCGATGCACCGAAAGGTCGGGATAGCGGCGGATCGGGGAGGTGAAGTGACAATAGTAGGCAAGTCCGAGACCAAAGTGGTCGTCTCTGGTTTCGCTGTACTTCGCTTTCATCTGTGCGCGCAAGGTCACCCGCGAGATCACGCTTTCGATTCCCATCTCGGCGGCTTCCCGTAAAATAGGCGCAAAGGCGGCGGTGGAAAGCTTTTTCCCGCGGAGCGGCAGGGTAGAGAGACCTGCACCCTGCACGAAGTTCTTGTATGCGGTCAGTTTTTCCTCGCTCGGCGGTTCATGCGTGCGGAACACGCAGGGAAGATCGTTTGCGCACATGTAGCGTGCAACCGCCTCGTTCGCAGTGAGCATGAACTGCTCGATCATGCGCTCCGCATCGCCGCGCTCGCGCTTGACAATGTCGATCGGCATACCGTCCTCGCCGAGAATAAATCTGGCTTCGGCACTTTCCAGTTCCAGAACGCCGCGCGCCTTGGCACGCTCCTCTAAGATCTTGAACAGCGGGTACATCGCCGTAATGGTCTTATACACCGACTTGTATTTGGTATAGAATTCGGATCTGGATTTTTTTGCAAGCAGGTCATTGACCTCGCTGTATACGCCGCGCACCTTTGAGCAGATGATCGCATTCTCGATGCGGCAGCCCACGATCTCGCCTGCCTTATTCAGGTCGATCAGTGCGGAAAGCGTGTATTTGTCGGTGCCTGCATTTAAGGAGCAGACACCGTTTGACAGACATTCGGGCAGCATCGGTACGACCTTGTCGATGAAGTAAACGCTGGTGCCGCGGGCAAACGCCTCTTTGTCGGTCGGCGTGCCGTAGCGCACATAGTGGGAGACGTCGGCGATATGCACGCCGAGGGTGTAGCCGTCCTCCTTGACCACAAGCGAGATCGCATCGTCGAGATCCTTGGCATCCGCGCCGTCGATCGTGAAGATCGCCGCAGAGCGCAGGTCGAGGCGGTCTGCCTCCGTGATCGTCTCCTTCGCCGCCTCCTCTGCACAGCGTACCGCCTGCAGCGGGAACTCGGTACGTATACCGTTTGCAAACAGTACCGATTCATAGTTTGCACCGAGAGAAAGTGCCTTGCCGAGATCGCGCACGATCTCGCCTTTCGGCGGACGCTTGCCGCTACCGTAATCGAGCAGCCGCACTTCTACCTTGTTGCCGAGCGGAATGTCGCCTACCTCGTCGATCTCCGCTTCAAAGTTGTAGCGGGGATTGTCAGGGATAACGCGATAGGGCGAAAAACTGCGCCCGAGCAGATGCGCGTCGATGATCAGCGTTCCACAAAAGGCGGTAATACCGCGCGCAAAGATCTCCACGACCTCGCCTTCGGCGTGGAATTTTTCACCCGCGCGCCGCTTAAGCTCGCGCTTTTTTACCTCGATGGCAACGCGGTCGCCGTTCAACGCACCGCCGCACATCCGCGCAGGGATGAAAATATCCGAGATCAGCTTAAACTCGGCGTCTGCCGTCACAAAGCCAAAGCCGCGCTCGGTGCCGCTGAATATACCCGTGATCCGCACGGTAGAACCGGACGGCTTTTCTGTATATCGGTCGGCAGGGTGCGCCCCGCGTCTTTGACGGCCTTTTTCGTGTTTTGCAAACCGCTTTGCCGATTTACTTTTGGCAAAGGGGGTCTTTTTGTTTTTTCTCATATTCTTCCTTGTACATTTGCATAAAAGAAATCCGCTTTTGGATTAGTATAAACCAAAAGCGGATCGAATAAACGGGATGAATTATTCAGCGACGGTCGTCTCTACAGGAGCTTCCGTAGTGACGGGAGCCTCGGTGGTGGTGGTAACGACAACACCCTGATAACCCTCTGCACCAGCGTCCAGACCGATGTCCGGGAAGGTAGCGTTAAAGTTAACGTCCGGCTGAATTGCATACATAGCCACAACGATTACAACGAATACGATCGCAACGATCGTGGTGAGCATAGAGAGCTTCTTTTCGTCCGATTTGCCTTTGTTTTTACCAAAGAAAGTGTCAGCGCCGCCGGAAATCGTGCCCGAAAGACCTTTCTGCTTGTCCTGCTGCATAAGAACAGCAACAACCAAAAAGAGCGCGCCGATCAAAAGAATAACACCGAGTACAATTTCAACAGTAGTCATAAAAATCTATCCTCCGAATTTTTTACATACATAAAATGCGCTTTGCAATGCGGATTCTATTTTAACATACCGATTTAAAAAAAGCAATACAATTTTTAAAAATAAATCAAAATTTGATATTTTGCAAAAATATATGCCATACCTGCTATTTTTTCGTATTGAAAGCCGCACCATTTTGTGATAAACTGAAAATGTAAATTCGAGATTCTTTGGAGGGCAGTATGACGGAACGTTTTCAAAACCCCATTTTAGAGCGTGGTGCAGATCCTTTTGTAGTCTTTTTTGAGGACAGATATTACTACGTGTATTCCACGGTCGGTGGACTGTATGTCAGCAACGCCGATAATATCCATCACCTGAACCGCGAGGGCAAAAACGTGTTCTGCCCGCCCGAGGGAACGATGTGGTCAAAGGAATACTGGGCACCCGAGATCCACTATATCGGCGGCGAGTGGTATCTGTATGTTGCGGCAGACGACGGCAACAACTATAACCACCGCATGTACGTGCTGAAATCGAAAAACGGACGTCCTGACGGCGAGTATGAGATGCTCGGCAAGATCACCGACCCCACCGACAAATGGGCGATCGACGGCACCGTTATCGAAAAGGACGGCGAGCTGTATTTTGTGTGGTCGGGCTGGGAGTCCTACGAGAATCGGGAGCAGAACATCTACATTGCAAAGATGAAGTCTCCCACCGAAATTGAAGGTGAGCGTGTGCTGATCTCTACCCCCGAATACGAGTGGGAAAAGCGCGGCAGCGGTCCTACCGCGTCCGGCAGAGTGCTGCCCGCAGTCAACGAGGGACCGCAGATCCTCTATAAGGACAGCACGATCCACGTCGTGTATTCCGCATCCGGTAGCTGGTGCCGCCATTATTGTCTCGGTATTCTCACCTATCGCGGCGGCGACATTCTCGATCCGAAAAACTGGATAAAGGGAAGCGAGAGAGTCTTCTGCGAAAATGAGGGCACGCACGGCACGGGACATTGCTCCTTTACAAAGGCTGTGGACGGTGAGACCGATTTTATCGTCTATCACGCGATGCGTATTCCGAACGGCAACTGGACGAACCGCGGCGTACGCGCACAGCCCTTTACGTGGGACGGCGATATGCCCGTATTCGGCAAGGCGGCAACCCCCGAGGACTGGGTTGAGATTCCTGTGAGAAACTAAAAATTTTACATAAAGAAGGTAACAACATGAAGTACATTCTTGAAAATGAAAAACTGAAAGTGGTTGTCGCTACCAAGGCGGCAGAGCTGCAGGGCATCTACTCTAAGGAGACCGAAAAAGAGTATATGTGGCAGCCGGGCGCAGAGATCTGGAATACCCATTCCATCCTTCTGTTCCCGAACCCCGGCCGTATTGCACATGACCGCATCATCGTCGGCGGCAAGGTCTATCCCGCAACCATGCACGGCTTTGCAAAGGATATGGAGTTTACCGTGGCAGAGGCAACGAACGAAAAGGTAGTGATGGAGCTTGCGGCAAACGAGGACACAAAGTTCTATCTCCCCTATGAATTTCTGTTCCGCGTGATTTTTGAACTCAAGGGCGATGTGCTGGAGCAGCGCTTTGAGGTCGTCAACAAGGATACGAAGGACATCTATTTCTGCCTCGGCGCACATCCCGGCTTCTATTGCCCGATCGAGCTTGGCGAGAGCGGTGACGACTATGTTCTGCGCTTTGATCCTCCGCAGCAGATGCTTCGCACCGAGACCGAGGCAGGCACCCGTCTGCTCACCGGTAAGACTACGCCCGTAGAGCTGGAGAATGGCACGGATATGTTCGTCGGCGAAAAGTTCTTCAACGATGATCCTAAGCTCTTCTCGGATATCAAGGCGGA
>CAYQBT010000019.1:0-13078 GCA_964415775.1 uncultured Lachnospiraceae bacterium | reverse complement strand
ATCCCACCGAGCTCTATCCGACACTGGAATGCAAGAGCATCGCGGGACTCTACGGTGCCGGACAGTTCAACGGTACGAGCGGCTACGAAGAAGCCGCCGCACAAGGACTTGTTGCCGGCATCAACGCGGCAATGAAGTTGCAGGGCAAGGAGCCGCTCATCCTGACACGCGCAAGCTCCTATATCGGTACGCTGATCGACGATCTGGTCACCAAGGGCACCAACGAGCCCTACCGCATCATGACCTCGCGCAGTGAATACCGCCTGATCTTACGGCAGGACAACGCCGACGAGCGTCTGACACCGCTCGGTCACCGCGTGGGACTGATCTCGGACGGGCGCTATGCCGCTTTCCTCGAAAAGCAAAAGCAGATCGGGGACGAAATTGTACGTATCCAGTCCACCAACCTTTCGCCGAGTGCCGAGTTGAACGCGCTCCTTCGCGAATACGGCTCGACCGAGGTGACGACAGGCGTAAAGCTGTGCGACCTGCTTCGCCGCCCCGAGCTTTCCTATGCCGCACTCGCGTCCGTGGACAAAAGCCGTCCGTGTCTGCCGCGCGCGGTCACAAAAAGCGCCGAGATCCGCATCAAATACGAAGGCTACATCCGCCGCGAGCTTGCCGAGGTGCAAAAGCTGCAAAAACTGGAAGAGAAGTTGTTGCCGCCCGATATCGACTATAGCGCCATCGGCGGACTGCGCATCGAGGCACGGCAAAAGCTCCAAAAGATCCGCCCGCTTTCCATCGGGCAGGCCATGCGGATTTCGGGAGTAAATCCCGCCGACATCTCGGTACTGCTCATCCGACTTTCCGAATATGGGGGAGAAAAGCTTGAACAAAACTGAAGTCACACTAAATAAAGAGGAATTTTTTACAGAGTACCGCCGCATCTTTACCGAAAACAACCTCACGCACTTTATTTCGGACGCGCTCATGGAGAAATTCTACGCGCTGACCGAATATATGCTTGAGCAGAACGCGGTAATGAACCTCACCGCTATCACCGAGCCAAGCGAGGTCATTCTGAAACACTACGCAGACAGCCTGACGGTTGCTGAGTATATCGAAAGTGGCAAAAGCGTGATCGACGTCGGCTGCGGTGCGGGATTTCCCTCCCTGCCGCTTGCCATAGCGCGCCCCGATCTTACCATCGCCGCGATCGACTCGACCGACAAGCGCATCGTCTACGTCCGCGAATGTGCAAAGCGTCTCGGGCTCAAAAACCTTGTCGCCAAGACCGCACGTGCCGAGGATGCCGCCGCAACCGACATGCGCGGGAAATACGATTATGCCACGGCGCGTGCCGTTGCCCGCCTCAATATTCTCGCCGAATATTGCATCCCGTTTTTAAAGGTCGGCGGCGTATTTCTGCCGATGAAGGCAAAAAGCGGCGCGGAAGAAATGAATGAGGCGAAAAACGCCTTTGCCACGCTTCACGCAAAAGTGCTGTTTTCCAAGGAATTCTTCCTCGCAGATACAAAAAATGATGGCGAACCGCAGACGCGACTCATCGCAGGCATTGAAAAATGTTCCCCTACCGAAAAAATTTATCCAAGAAATAACGCACAAATCAAGAAAAAGCCGCTTTAAATTGCGGCTTTTTTCTTTTGCGCGGCACAAATACGGCGGCAAGCAACGATAAGCGGCGTTTTTTCGGCAAAACGCGGCGGAAAATAGCACCGCAGTTTCTTTTTTTATTTTCATGGAAAAAGGTGTAGCATAGAAAGGCACTACAAAGGAAAGGAAATAAAAACATGAACCTGCTGCAAAATCTTCTCCCGCGCTTCTCTGACAAAATCGATACCGAAACGCTTGACCGCGTACATAAGATCCCCGTCTGCCGCATCCTCCCGAATCCCGCCCAGCCGCGCAAGTATTTTGACAGTAACGAAACTCTCCGCCTTGCCGACAGCATACGTCTGCACGGTATCCTCCAGCCGCTCTGCGTGCGCAAGCCTGTCAGCGAGGGAGACGTGGCGGATTTTGGCGGGGTATATGAGCTGATCTCGGGCGAACGGCGGCTACGCGCCGCAAAGCTACTCGGACTATCCGAGGTTCCCTGCATCATCATTGAAGCGGACAGCCTGCGTTCTGCAGAGCTTGCCATTATTGAAAATCTCCAGCGGGAGGATCTGAACATTTTTGAGGAGGCTGCTGCCATTTCTGCACTGATCGACCTGTACGGACTCACGCAAGAGGAGGTTGCCGCAAAGCTCTCGGCAAGCCAATCCTATGTCGCAAACAAGCTGCGTCTCTTACGCTTTGATGCACTCGAACAGCGCACCATTCTCGAAAAGCACCTCACCGAGCGACACGCGCGTGCCCTGCTCCGCATTGCCGATCCCAAAATGCGAAGAGCCACGCTGGACACGGTGGTGGAGCGCGGCTACAACGTCGCCGAAACCGAAAGCTTTGTCGCAAAGCTTCTTGAACAGACCGCTCCGCAAAAAGCACCTGCAAAGCCGCGCACCGCCTTAGTTAAGGATATCCGCATCTTTTACAATACCCTCGACCGTGCGGTAGACATCATGCACCGCGCGGGCATTGATGCAAAATCCCAGAAAAAAGACCTCGGCGATGTGTACGAGATCACCGTCAGGATCCCGAAATGCAAGGCAGAAGAGGGATAAGAAAAAAGGGCTGTAAAGAAACATTGTTTCTTTACAGCCCCTTTTAGGAGATAGAAATTAAGTGTTTTTCATGATAACCGTGCCTACGCATTCGCTTACATTCTCGCAAGCGTCCGCACAAGTCTCCAGCACGTCGAAGATCTTACGCCACGAAACGGTCTCCAGCACATCTGTGGAATCCTTCGTCAACGCATGCATGGAAGAAAGATACAGCGTATCACATTCCTCTTCCACGTCGTTCAGCTCGATGATCAAGGTCTGCACCTTTTTCGACCGCTTGAAATTCTCAAACTCTTCCATGAGGTCGCAGAGCAGTTCACAGGATCTGACCAGTTTTTTTGCAAACACAACCGCAGACGGAACAACGGTGCGGATATTGTAGATGTAGAATTTCTGCAGAATTTCCTCGATTCTGTCCGTAACGTCATCCAATTTGTGGCTTAACATATCGAGGTCTTCCCGGTCGATCGGCGTCACAAATGCTTTCGCAAGCGCCTCGTTCATTTCGTGCTTCTTTACGTCTGCCTCATGCTCGATTTCGTGCATATCCTTCAGCATTTGCTGGATATTGTCGGGGTTGTAGTCCTCCAGACATTTTACAAGATAATCTGCTGCAGATTTCGAAAGAGCAGCACTTGCTGCAAAGTTTTCAAAATAAAATTTATCACCTTTAGCCATTTTACAATTCCTTTCTGGTATATCAAGTAAAGATCATCATAAACAATTTTGTCATCAGGAATCCGACAAGTCCGCATCCGGGGAAAGTCAGCACCCAAGTCAGTACCATTTCCTTTACAACGCCGAAATTGATCGCGGAAACTCTTTTCACCGCGCCTACACCCATAATCGAGGTGGTTTTTGCATGCGTGGTCGATACGGGGAGACTGAACACCGAACAGATCAGCAGAGAAAAGGCAGCTGCAATATCTGCAGAGAAGCCCTGATACTTTTCCAGTTTTACCATATCCATTCCAACCGATTTGATGATCTTTTTACCGCCCATGGCAGTACCTGCTGCCATAACGACCGAGCAGACCACCATCAACCATACGGGAATACTGATATCGGACGGCAAAGCCTGTCCTTTGGACATATATACGCAAAGCAGAATAACGCCCATAAACTTCTGTCCGTCCTGCGCGCCGTGCATAAACGCCATGGAAGCCGCTCCGATAATCTGCGCTCCTCTGAAAAAGGGCTCGGTCTTGGGTCTGTTTGCTTTATAGAACAGCATTGTCACCAGCTTGCATACGATCCAGCCGAGGCCGAAACCGAGAACCACAGAAATACCGATACCGTAAATGACCTTTATCCATTCGGCACCGTTAACGCCTTCAAAACTGCCGTGCAGCGCTATTGCACTGCCTGTCAGTCCGGCAATGAGGGCATGGCTTTCGCTGGTGGGAATTCCAAACACCCAAGCGAGGGTTGCCCAAAGCACGATTGCAAATAAAGCGGCACTCAAAGCAATGATCGCTTTGTCGGGATCCGTTCCGAAATCCACCATTTTTGTAATGGTTTCAGCAACCGTTGCATTGAGAAGCGTCATGACAAAAACGCCGAGGAAGTTGAACAGGGCTGCCATCAGGATCGCAGCCTTTGGGGGCATGCACCTTGTTACCACGCAGGTAGCAATTGCATTGGGGGCATCCGTCCAACCGTTAACCAATATTACGCCTAACGTCAGTGTCACGGCAATAAACAGCAATGGGTTCGCTGTCATTTGAACCCAAAAATCTAAAATTGAAGCCATAAATACCTTTCCTTGTTATTTTTGTTTTCGGGAAATACATTTTTTCGTATTTTATATGCACGACATTATCATATCATATTTTTCCCGTCAAATCAACTTTTTTTCATATACAGGGATGCAGTCGTACCCCACTGCAAAAAACAGGTGCTTGCGACCGCAAACACCTGTTTCCCTTTTCTTTTTACAGTTTTCCCATGTCGTCCACGTTCAGGATGAAGTAGGTCGCGCCGCCAACAGTGATCTCGGATTTGATACCGTCGGGACGAAGTCCCTTGCCAAGCGAATTCTGGCTGGGCACGGTGGTCTTATGCTTGGAGCAATGCTTCTTCAGGATCGCAACCAGCTCGTCCACACGTTCATCCTCTGTGCCAATCAGCAGCGTGGTGTTGCCGACCTGCAAAAAGCCACCCGTGGTAGAAAGCTTGGTTACGAAGAAGCCATCCGCCGTGAGCGCAGAGGAAGCGATGGCGCTGTCATCGTTATGGATAATAGCAAGTACGAGTTTCATAGTTACTCCTTTTTACTTTAAATTTGCGAATTCAAAACGCGGCGGCTATGCTTATCCAGCTTGGTCCAATCGGGGATCTCATAGCGATTGTCGTTGGTATCGCGGATGAGTACTCTGCCGTCGTAGAGCACCTTGACATCCGAATGGCGGTTTTGGATCTGAAAATTGCGCTCGCCGCGCTCGGTCATGACCGTCCAGCTATTCGAGCCGTTTTTCTCATTGATGTCGAGCACCGCCGTGATCTTTGGAATCATATAGTATTCATGCAATACCGCACGAATGACCTCTGCACTTTCGGGAAGAAGATTGTTCACATCACGGATGATCGCCTGCTCCTTGCCGTTTGTATCGAGCAGTGTGATATACCGCTCGCCGCCGCTGATCGGAAAGAGCCGACGCGGCTCAAGATCGGTCACCACTCTGCCGTCATAGTATTCCATATCTACAAGGGTAAGATCCTTGCGCGTAAAACGAACGCTGTCTCCGCCTACATAATTTCTTGCCATTACTCGAAGCCCTCCTCTTTCTTTTCGGCTTCTGCCTGCTCTGCCATCGTCTGGATCTGGATGAGCTTGTAGTATTTACCCTTGGCTGCAATCAGATCCTCCGGCGTACCCATTTCTATGATCTGTCCCTTGTCGAGCACCACGATCTTGTTTGCCTTACGCAATGTGGAAAGACGGTGCGCGATCATGATGGTGGTACGTCCGCTGATCAGGCTCTCGATCGCCTGTTGGATCAGGCTCTCGGTCTCGGAGTCTACCGAAGCAGTCGCTTCGTCGAAAATCAGCATGCGAGGATTCATCAGCACGGTGCGGGCAATCGAAAGACGCTGCCGCTCACCGCCCGAAAGACCGACGCCGCGCTCACCGAGCATCGCGTCGTAGCCGTCGGGCAGACGTGCGATGAACTCATGCGCATTGGCGACCTCGGCGGCATGGAAGACCTCTTCCACCTGCGCCTCGGGCTTGCTGAAAGAAATATTGTTGTATACGGTGTCGCGGAACATCATCGAATCCTGCTGTACATAGCCGATCTGCGAACGGTAGTAGCCAAGATCGATGTCGCGGATGTTGACGCCGTCCACGAGGATGTTGCCCTCGTAGTTGTCATAAAAACGCATCAGCAGGTTGACGAGCGTGGACTTGCCGGAGCCGGTCGTGCCGACGATGCCGACAATGTCGCCTTCCTCAATCGTGAGATTGATGTTCGACAGCGTCATCTTGGTGCGGTCAAACGAGAAGTTGACGTCTTTAAACTCGATTCTGCCGCACATCTTCGGACAGTTGCCCTTGCCGCGGTCAGGCTCTTCCTCCGCATCGAGAATATCCAGTACTCGCTCTGCCGAGGAGAGTGCATGCTGATAGGTGTCGTTGAAGTTTGCAAAGAAGTTGACAGGGGTGTAGAACATCGAGGCATAGGAGATGAATGCAACCAGCGTACCGATGCTGAGCCCCTCGCCGCCCGAGTTGATTACCCATATACCGCCGACAAACCAGATGAGCAGCGTTCCGCAAGCGTTGAAGAAAGAAACGATCGTCGGGAACGAGGTGGAGATACGCGCACTGCGCTTATCCACTTTCAGCCACTCGGTGTTATAGTCCTTGAAATAGCTGCCGCTGCGATCCTCCGCAGAGAACGCCTTGACCACGCGGATACCGGGAAGCGTGTCGGTCAGGATAGAAACGACCGATGCCCATCTGCGCCAGATCTTGCGGTAAAACGGCAGGATCTTCTTGCCGAAAATGCGCGAACCGATGACCGTAAACGGAATCGGCACCAGCGTAACCAGTGCAAGCTTATAGTCCATGCCGAACATAATCACCACGATACCGATCATGGTGAAAAACTGCACGACGACCTCCTGCGTGAGACGCAGCATAAAGGACTGCAGTGTCGAGGTATCGCCGCTGATACGGTTGATGACCGAGCCGGTCGAAGTCTTATCGTAAAAGCGCATGCTGAGCCTTTGCGCCTTTGCATAGACATCGTTACGCAGGGCATAAACCATATTGTCGCCGCTCACGCGCAGACGGTAGTTGCGGATGATCGCAATGATATGCCGCACGAACTGCGCCCCGAGTAAAAAGCCGACGACCGCATACAATCTGGAAAGATTGTCGCCAAGCAGCACATCATCCACCAGTGTCTGCGTTGCCACAGGCTGCAGCATCGAAAGCGTGGTGCCCGCAAGGGACAAAATCATGCACAAAATCAGGTTTGCAAGCTCCGGCTTTACATATACCGCCAGCTTTTTGACCAGTTTGCCCTTAGACTGGCAGGCGATACATTCCGCGCCCGGATGCAACAGCTTTCTGCCGCACTTCGGGCAGACGCACATCGCCTTTTCATAGCCAGCCGCAACCGCATCGTAGGCGCGCGCGGGATCGCCGCCGCCCGCGATCGCATTTATATAATCCGCCGCCATATCGCAAAGGGTTGCGACCGCATAGGTAAAGCGGAACATTTCTGTCTTTTGCTCTTGACGATCGGTCAGGATCAGCCGCGCGTTGCCGTACATACGCTTGACGGTTGCCTTTTCTACATCGGCATGCGCCACCGCCTGCAGCAGTTTTCCCTGCGCATCGACGACAAAGCTGCGCCGTTCGGTAACAGCAAGCAGGCAGATGCCGTAGGTTGCTTCGATCGTGAGGTCGCCGACGACCGCAAACAGGATCTTTTCCTCCGGCTTGCAAACCTCGGCGCGTGTGTGTTCGAGCTTCGCAAGAAGCTCCTCCGGGATTTCCTTATTGATCAGGATGCCACCAATATTCAAACCTTGTCCTCCGGTCCGTACCGTGCGCGCGAATGGGCGCCGACCACGCATGCGGACTTTTTTCAAATACCGCTTGTTCTGACAGTTCTCTGACAGACAGTTCTTCTTTGGTAAGTCCATGATACCACGCAACACCCGAAAAGAAAACCTCTTTTGCCGTTTTTTGGGCAAGTCTCCAATCTTTTCGGGAAACTGTACAAAAATACACCCTGTCATTTTGACAAAGCGGACAACAAAACGGCAGGAGTTATCCCGCCGTTTGGATTTTTATTCCTACTCCCAATACTCCCGCCGCAATGGATAAAATCAAAACTTTCCTGCTCTTTACTATGGATTTTAAAAAAATACTTTTCAAGCGGTAGAACGTATAGTATAATATATATAACACATTCCGCCAAATCCACCGGAAGGAAAAATCAAGAAATGGAAAAGATCTATACCATACCGGTCAACGAAGCGTTTGACCGCTCTGCTGAAGATAAAAGTTGCGGCTGTCCGTTCTGCTTGCTCTACAACATGCTGGAGCAAAATGAGATCGACGCGATCCTCGGTGCCGCGATGATGGAACCGGATATCCGCATGGAGACCAATAAAAAAGGCTTCTGCAAGGAGCATTTTGACATCATGTTCGGCTATAAGAACCGACTGGGGCTCGCCCTCATTCTGGAAAGCCATCTGGGCGAAAACCGCGCGGCGGCGTTCCCCAAGGGGCTGTCCTCGCTGGTCGGCGGCAACCACGCAAAAAAGCTGTCCGAGATGTCGCATAGTTGCTATGTCTGCGACAAGATCGAGTACCATTTTTCACGGATGCTCGATACTGCGGTACTGCTCTATGCCGAGGAAGAGGATTTTCGCAAGAAGTTTGCAAAACAGCCCTATTTCTGCCTGCCGCACTATGCGCGTATGGTAGAGTATGCCAAAAACAAGCTGCACAAAAAGCTATACCCCGACTTTGAAAAGACCGCTAAGGCGATCGAAGAGGGCTATTATGCAGAGCTAAACGAGGATATTTCCTGGTTCTGCAAAAAATTCGACTATCGCTACGAGGACGAGCCCTGGAAAAACTCCAAGGATGCCGTCGAGCGTGCGATCAAGTTCTTGCGCAGTGATCTGCACACGATGAAAACGAAATAGCATACGCAAAGAACCGCACCTTGTGGGTGCGGTTCTTTCCTTATTATATTATATATAAAGGTTTGCGGGAGGAGCAAGCCCCTCCCCTATTTGGTAATGGTTGCGGTGGAGGTTGCGCCGTCCCACGCTACATTTGCACCAAGCTGTTCAGCAACAAAGCGTACCGGCATGTAAGTGCGGCTGTTCTCGATAAACGGAGCAACATCCAGCGGGATCGCCTGTCCGTTCACGTTGGCAACCGCCACGCCGACGACAAGCTTGATCGTGACCGTATCGGTCTTGATCGTAGCGGTGGAGGTTGCGCCGTCCCAAAGGATCTCTGCACCGAGTGCCTCTGCAACATAGCGTACAGGGAGCATCGTGCGATCGTTTGCGATGATCGGAGCAACGTCCATGGTCTTTGTCTCGCCGTTCAAAAGGTAGTCGGTCTTGCCGAGCGTCATCTTCAGCTCTACAGCAGGGGCCGATGCATCGCCCGACACGACGGTAAGCGTTCCGGTATGCTTCGATGCATCGTAGGTCACGCCGCTCAGCGTACCGGAAGGCGCATACTTCGGAAGATTCATCTTTGCGCTTGCGCCGCGCAGAGTGACGTGCAGACTGCCGGTCAGATAGTCATGACCATTGATCGAACGGTACTGCGGCGTACCCGAGAAGGTAACCTTTTCGCCGATCACAACGGTCATGTTTCCGCTGTAGGTACCGAACGGCGCACCACCGTGGAAGCGGCGATTGCCGAGCATAAAGTTCAAAAACGTACCGCTGTTCAAAACGATCTTACAATCCTTGTCCGAGGAAGCGGATTCTACGGTATCAAAAATGATCGTGGTCAACGGATCCGCGTCTGCAAAAACATTATAGCCTGCGTAGAAAGACCAGATGCCGACTGTCTGGACGGTCTCGGTCATCTCAAAATTGTTAAAGCATGCCATGATCGATGTACCGCTACTCTTGGAAGAACGAAGCGTGAGATTGTCGATCTTCATATCGGTGCCGATCTTGAAGGAATCACCGCTGCAAACAAGCGTTGCCCCCTCTCCCTCACCGACCAGCGTGATCTTACTTGCCGTGATCGGGAAGAAGATGTTGGCATCATAAAGAATGGTGCCCTCAACATGGATCGTTACCTCCGCGCCGAGCGGGATCTTATCAAAAGCGACCGGCAGGCTGTTTGTCGGATCCTCCTTGGTACCTGCACCGAATATCTTTCCCTTCGATGAAACATAGATATCCGTGCGTTTATAATCGTTCGCAGGCTTGGTCACGCCGGAAAATGCCGCGTCATAGCAGATCTTGCCCATCAGCGCAAGTCCGTTTTGGGTAGGATGCAGTCTCTCGTTGATCTTGCCGTTTTTATCGCGGAAGAGGGATTCGTTTGCCGCCGCATCCAGCGTGAGTCCGTACAGATCCAAAAAGGCGTACTTGTCCGGCTCTGTCGCCGCCAGCTTCTCGGCAACGCGCTGCTGAATGGGATGAATGACCGCACTCACACGGATGTCCGCCGCAAGATTAGAGGTCTTACGGTAGATCGCATTGGTGATGAATACCTTGTCGGTATTGGGCTTTTCACCCATGGTCTTTACGATGTTTTCCAGTTCACTTTCATAGAGCATCAGCGCACCGTGGGTACCGCCCGCACCCGAGCCGTCGTTTGTGCCGATCGCAAAGAAGATGTAATCGGCATCTGTCTCCTCGCTGACCAGCGGCCATGAAAGCATATCGTAATAGAGGCGGGATGCCGACTTGGTCAAACCCGAAGCAGAAACACCGTAATTTGACAGAATGACCTCCTTACCGTCTGCCTCTGCAAGCTTTAAGAAGTTTGCAGGATACGAATCGGTCAAGCGGTCTACGCCCGCCGCCGCAGGTGCATATCCCTCGGTGATACTGTCACCAATGAAGGCAACGCGCAGCGGCTCCTCATAAGTCATTGCCTTGCCGTTGACCACGTCAAAGCGCTTGGGTTCGATGTTTTTAAGGCTCGTCGGATAGGTAATGGTTGCCTTTTCGCTCTTGCCGGCATACGCCTTGACCTGCGTTGCGTCAAACAGCGTCTTTACCGTGAAATCCGGCGAACCGCTGATATTTACGGTATAGTTGCCGCGCATCACCTGCGTGTAGGAGGCTTGCGTGTAATATGCGCCGACCGCACCGCCGTTAAAGGTACCGCCGCTGATGTTGACGGTAATATCGCCGTCGATCGCGTAATACTTCTTATCGGAAGCGACTCGCTTGGATTCGGTAGAGGGCGTCGCGGGAACGTCGTCCATTCTGCCCTGCACATAGACGGGGGCATGGAAGGTACCGCCTGTGATGGTCAGGGTGGCATCGTCCGCAAGGATCGACATGCCGGATACGCTGAAGGTATCGTAGTTCTTGTTGTTGGATGCCGTGGAATAGGTACCACTGTTGCCGAAGGTACCGCCGTTTATCGTGATGCTGATCGGTGCGGCGATCGAACCGACGTTGTCCGAAATGGACGTGCGGTGGTTGCCGCCGGCAAACACGTCGAAGTGCCCGTTCTCTACCACGATATTATACGGCAGCACGGCAATACCGTCGGTCTTGCCAATCGCACTTCCACCGTAGAAATACACGCTGCCCGCAGTGGTGCCGGTGTAATTCTTACCAAAGGTGACGCTGTTGTAGTTTCCGTAAATATAGTGGGCGGTCGAGCCCTCAAAGGTGACCGGCAGGTCGATCGTGACCACATTTTTGTTGGTATTTGTAGCCAAAACGATGTTGCCGCGCACCGAGAGGGAGCCGCCGTCCTCGGCGCGGATGGTAATATCGCCGCTCTTCTCGGGGATCGAGAGGTTGGCACTCACGGTCACCTTGCCGCAGACGACGATCTCGCCCCCCGCGCCGCCAAGGGCGGTCGCCGCGGCATCCATGGTGTCGAGCGGACTGGATGCGGATGAACCGTCTCCCGTGCCGCCGTCCTTGACGTACACGGTCGCCGCATCTGCCGCAAAGGTGCAGATCGAGCAAAGCAGGACTGCAAGCAGCAGTGTAAACAAAAGCAGAAATGTATTCTTATTCATAATCGACAATCCTTTCCGAAAACTTGTCTTTATTTTTATTTATAATATTATAATAACATATTAGCGAATATTTCTCAATGAAAAATATATACTTTTTCGGACTATTTTTTACACCTCGCTCTCTGCAACTGTACTTGCAAAATCGAAACAAGTATGATATAATATTGTGTTAAGAAACTTAGCAGAAGGAGAGCGACATGAAGATCATCGGTATCACCGGTCCGAGCGGTTGCGGCAAGGGTTTTTTGTCCGCCGAGCTTGCAAAGTTCGGATATGTACACGCAGACGCAGACAAGATCTACCACGATCTGCTTGCAAGCAGTGCTCCTCTGCGCGGGGAACTGGTGCGCACATTCGGAAAAGAGATTGAAAAAGACGGCGCGATCGACCGAAAAATCCTCGGCAGCAAGGTTTTCGGTGCAAAAAACAAACGCAAGTTGGAGAAACTGAATAAGATCACGCATAAATATGTCTGCCGCGAGTATATCCGGCTGATCCTGCAACTAAAAGCGGAGGATGCAAAAGGGCTCATCATCGACGCGCCGCTGCTCATCGAGGCGCGTCTGCACAAGCTCTGCGACATAAACGTCCTTGCCCTCTGCGACTTTGAAACGCGCGTGACGCGCATCATGGCGCGGGACGGTATTTCCCGCGAGGCGGCGCTGTTGCGCCTCCGTTCGCAAAAGCCGATCGACTTTTATACAAACGTGTGCGACTACATCTTTATAAACGATCACCATGCGGGCGCGGCCGCCGATGCCGCGGCGCACATCGAAAAACTGCTGTGGGAGGAGAGCGAGCATTGAACAAAGCCCTGCGAACGGTCTGCGTAACCGTCATCATCGCGGTTTTATCCGTGGCGATCGGTCTGTTTGCGCAGCATCTCAAAAACGAATACGATTTGGCGAGCCATCCGCAGAAGTACAGCGAATTTGTAGAAAAATACGCGGCGGAATACAATGTTCCCGAAGCCATTTGCTATGCGGTGATCAAATGCGAGAGCGGCTTTGATTCCACCGCCGTTTCAAAGGCAGGGGCTGTCGGGCTGATGCAGATCACGCCAAGCACCTTTACCTATCTCTGCTCGCGCACCGGTAACGACTATGAAGCCGGTATGCTCTACGATCCCGAGACCAACATCCGCTACGGAATCTACTATCTCTCGATGCTCTACGACCGTTTCGGCGTGTGGGAAACGGTGTTCGCCGCCTATAACTGCGGCCCCACCCGCGT